>NZ_JSYC01000133.1:0-9348 GCF_054823965.1 Gordonia sp. GN26
CCCGGGATGCGCGTGCCGGACGCGACGGACGTGATCAACGTGATCGGCAGCATCTCCTACCTGCTCGACAAGCTGTACAAGCAGTCGACAGGAGGTCGGTGATGGGAATCCGCAGGGTCGCCGAGCCGGTCGCGGCCGGACTTGTCGGAGCCGTCCGGTGGGGTCGCGCCCGACGCCTGATCCTGTCCGGCGTTGCGCTGGCACTCACTCTGGTCCTCGGTGTCGCCTACCTGCTCTTCGGTGCGCTCCGCATTAACCCCGGCGCGTCGCAGATGACCATCCGGGTCAACCTGCTCAATTCCGGTGGGCTGTTGGCGGGTCAGGACGTCACGATGCGCGGTGTGTCCATCGGCCGCGTTTCCGCTGTCGACCTCAGCGAGTCCGGTGTCGTCGCGGTGGTGCGCGTGTCCACCGACACCAAGATCCCCGCCGATACTGCCGTTCGGGTGTCGGGACTCTCCCCGGCCGGCGAGCAGTACCTGGACTTCCGTCCGGCGAACGGCGACGGCCCCTATCTGACCGACAACGCCGTCATCGATGCCAAACGCACCACGACGCCCACTCCCATCGCCGAGGTCCTCGAAGGCCTGCAAGGGACGCTCGACCAGATCAACCCCGAAGAGTTGGAGGTCGTGGTCAAGGAACTCGGCGTCTCGCCTCAGGGAGTGGAAAAGCTCGACAACATCGTCAACGGCGGGATCTTCATGCTGTCGACCCTGCACACCGCACTGCCGAACACCACGTCGTTGCTCAAGTCCAGCAAGGTGATGCTCGGGACGCTGGGGGAGACCGCACCGAAGATCCGGACGATGTCCGCCGACCTCCGCAATGTGTTCACCGGCGTGGAGAAGATGGACGGCGGGTTCCGGCGCCTCGTCGACCAGGGGCCGGCGACCATGGCCGCGGTGGACACGATGTTCGCCGACAACTCGCCCACGATGGTCCAGCTGCTCGGCAATCTGGTCACGATCTCGAAGCTGTCGTACCTGAGAGTGCCCGCGCTGGAGGCGATCTGGCCCGACCATCGCGGTTCGGTGCTCGAGGCCATCGGTTCGACGTTCCGTGACGGCGGCACCTGGGGCATCGTCGACGTCTACGAACGCTACGTCTGCGACTACGACCTGCCACGGAAGCCGCCGGCGATCCCGGATTATCCGATGCCGTACCTGTACACCTACTGCAACGATCCCGACCCGGCGATCCTCGTCCGCGGTGCGCGCAACGCTCCGCATCCGGCGGGGGAGGAATACCTCTCCGGCCCGCCGCCGAACGTCGACCCGCGGGCGACTGCCGATCCGCCTCCGCGCGGCCCGCTGACCATTCCCACGCCCTATGGAGGACCGAAGGTTCCGCTGCCACCGCCACCGCAGTGACCCGCGGCGTGTCCACACGTCCGGCGGAACCTCCACCCTCGAGAAAGGAATCACCATGAAGACCGGTATGGCAGTCGAGACCGACACCGACGCAACTGATGCCATCGTGACCGACCAGGACGACACGACGTCGACCACCGTCGACGACAGGTCGACCGAGACGGAGTCCGAGACGAAGGCCGGGAAGGAGTCACCGAAGTCGACGACAACATCGACGGGCAAGAAGTCGGCGAAGGGCGCCGACGCCACCACAGACGACGACAGCGCCGAGACCGAGCCCTCCACCGGAGATGGCGGACGTCCGGTGGGACGCAGGCCCGCCCGATTCGGTTGGGGCGCCGCAGGCGTCGGGTTGCTCGCGGTCATCACGATCGCAGCCTCCGCGCTGGCGATCGTCTTCGGCCTCCAGCTCAAGAACCGCATCGACGTCGAGAACGCCGGTCAGGAGGCCCTGCGGACCGCGGAGAACTATGCCGTCGCACTCACCAGCATCGACACCCGCAACCTCGACCGGGACTTCGCGCGCGTACTCGAAGGTGCGACCGGCGAGTTCAAGGACATGTACTCGAGCTCGAGCTCTCAGCTCCGGCAGCTGCTCGTCGACAATCAGGCCACCGGCAAGGGCACCGTGATCGACGCGGGGATCAAGTCCCAGTCCGAGAACAAGGTCGAGGTGATGCTGTTCGTCGATCAGACGGTGACGAACACGGCAAGCCCGGATCCTCGCCTGGATCGCAGCCGCATCCTGATGACGATGGAGAAGGTCGACGGACGCTGGCTCGCATCGAAGGTCGAACTGCCCTGATCGTTCCCGCGAATCCGATCCCCGCACATAGGTGACGAAGTAAACTATGTCGCATCTGGCGTCCGATGTTGGCGCCTGCACACGGCGGGAGACCACACCATGCAGCAGACCTTGAAGGCCCTGGCCGAGACGTCGTTCGCGATCTCTCCCTGGGCCCCGGCCCCCAAACCCTCGAGTGTCGGCGAGGTGGAAACTGCCTTCTTGACCAAGGTCCTCGCCGCCACCACGCCGGGGGCGGTGGCCGAGAGCGTGACCCGGCTCGACGGCACATCGGGAACCACCGACCGCAACCGCCTCGGTATCCAGTGGAACCGCGTCGGCCTCGACGCCGGGCTGCCCACCAGTGTCTTCATCAAGTCGACGCCCCTGAATGCGAAGAACCGGACCATGGTGGCGGCGCTCGACATGGCGGTCAACGAGGTGAAGTTCTACGAGCAGATCCGACCGCAGCTCGACGACTCGATCGCCCCGAAGTCGTACTTCGCGCATGCCGGCCACGGAGCCCGGCATCTGCTCGTCCTCGAGGACCTCGAAGCCGCCGGTGCCACTTTCCCGTTCAGCATCGAAGAGATCACCCTTCCGGGGGTCGAGGCGATCATGCGAACGCTGGCAAAGGTGCACGCACAATTCTGGAACAGCCCTCGGCTCGCGTCAGATCTGCCGTGGATCGCCCCTGAATCGGCGCGCCCGGGATTCCCGTTGCTGCTGTGGCAGTTCCGCAAGGTGCGCAAGACGATCCTGAACGACGAGAGCGTCGAGATCCCGCCGGCCGCGCGGCGGATGGCGGAGTTCGCGAACCAGAACGACAAAGCGCTGCATGCGAAATGGGAGCAGGGGCCGCAGACCATGCTGCACGGCGACTCCCACATCGGTAACACCTACCTCAAGCCCGACGGCACTGCCGGCCTCCTGGACTGGCAGGTCATCCACCGCGGCCCGGGTCTGCGCGAGGTCAGCTACATGATGACCCACTCGACCCCAGCCGACATCCGCCGCGGGAACGAGGAGAAGCTCCTCCGCGCCTACCTCGACACCCTCCAGGACGAAGGTGTCGACGACGCACCCACTTTCGATCAGGCGTGGGAAGCGCTCCGCTTCTTCGCCTTCGACGCCTGGGACTCCATCGCCATCTGTAAGGTGTGGCCGGGACTGCAGCCGCCCGACCGTGTCGAACTCGCCTTCGCGGCCGCGAACTCCATGGTCGAGGACCTCGAGGTCGACAAGGCCATCAAGGCGGCCCTCGCCTGAGTACCGGCACCGGATCCGACCGAGCGCGCCGTCCCACAGTGGGACGGCGCGCTCGTCGTTAGGAGACCTGCTGCTCACGAGTCCGCCGGTTGACGACCGGAATGCGAGCACTTCGCACGGGAACAATGATCAGCGTCCTCGTGGTCGGTGAATCACCGTGCCGTACAACCATTTTGGAGACAACAATGGTTGCTGTGAGCGCGCCGGAAAGCGAATAGAATACGACTGACTTGTCGCGTTATTCTCGGTTCCATGGTGATCCAAGACACAGCACGACCCGCTGTTGAGTCGACCCCGTCGGCCGCGCCCGTGCCGCACAAGCGCACGGTGTTCGACTGGGCGGTGGACAAGTCCTTCCAAGGGATCCGCGACGAGTTCTTCCGCAACGTCCAGTTCACCGAACCCAAGGGCGATCCCGGGTGGTTCGGTCCCGGCAGTGCGGTCTGGTACATCCACGAGCATCTCCCGACGGTGCAGATCGCGATGGGTGCCGCCGCGATGATGGAGACCCTTCACCCCGACATGGCGTGGATGGCGTACGAGCACACGCGCGCCATCGAACGGATCAACGGCGTCCCGACCGGACAGTTCGACGAGAAGGCGATGTCGTCCCGCTCCGGCCACACCCTCTCGTTCTTCTTCGGCGTCGCGATGGCGTCGACCCCGGTGGCCGAACGGGTGTCGAAGACAGTTCGCGGGATGCACAACCGCATCGAGGGTGTCCGTCCCGACGGTCACCCCTACAAGGCCAGCGACCCTGATCTGCTGACGTGGAACTACTGCACCCAGGCGTGGGCGCTCGCGGCGTCGCACCAGGCGTTCCATCCTGACCCGCTGAGCGATGACCGTCTCGAGGAGTTCTTCCACGACTACGCGCGGATGGGTCGGGAGCTCGGGGGAGCGAACGTGCCGACCACCAAGGACGGCGTCGACAAGTACCTCGCCGATTCGCTGCCGTTCCTGGCCGTGACGATGCCGACCGTCGAGCTCCTCAACCCGACCGCACCGTGGCGCTACCCGGCGTGGCAGCGCCCGCTGATGACCCTCGTCGACTGGGCGATCCAGGACCTGCACCCGGAGTGGGCGCAGAAGCTCATGAACACCAAGCAGTATCCGAGGCCGGTTGCCGCCGCCCGTCGACGTGCAGTGAAGGCGCTACTGGGTTCGTTCCGCGACGGCAAGATGAAAGAGGTCTACGAGTCCTACGAACGCGTGGGCGTGCCATACCCCCGGAACTGACCGATCTGTTCTCGGCGCGGGCCCGCAGACATCATGTCTGCGGGCCCGCCCCGCGTATCCGCGCAGCGGCGTTGACATGCAAGCAAATACTTGCCTATCGTCAGGTGTGGCCGACGTGTTCCATGCTCTCGACGATCCGACGCGGCGTGCGATTCTCGACGAACTCGCCGACCGCGACGGTCAGACGCTGTTCGAGATCTGCGGACGGCTCACCACGAAGCGGGGCTTGAGCCTGACCCGCCAGGCCATCTCGCAGCATCTCGGGGTACTCGAGGCCGCCGGACTGGTCCACACCGAGAAACGCGGGCGCGCCAAGTTCCATTACTTCGATCCGGCGCCGCTGGCAGAGATCACCAAACGGTGGCCGCTGACACGAAAGGCATGACATGCGAATCACCCTGACCTCGATCTTCGTCGACGACCAGCGCAAGGCGCTGAGTTTCTACACCGACGTACTCGGCTTCACCAAACACCACGACATCCCCATGGGAGAGAACACCTGGTGGCTCACCGTCAAGTCGCCGGAGGCGCCGGACAGCGCCGAACTCTTGCTGGAGCCGGCCGGGCATCCGGCGGTGAAGCCCTACCGGGACGCGCTCGTCGAAGACGGTATCCCGTTGGCGCAGTTCACCGTCGACGATGTCGAGGCGGAGTACCGACGCCTCCGGGAACACGGTGTCGTCTTCACCCAGGAACCGACCGACGTCGGTACCGCGGTCGTGGCAGTCTTCGACGACACCTGCGGAAACCTGATCCAGCTCGCCGCGATCAAGGAAGACTGAAGAACACCCGGTCCGCGTGGGCGTCATTGCTGTAGATGATGACGTGTGCACCCGAGGCTGCCATTGCTTCGACGATCGCAGACCGGCGCACGGCCCGCTCGAAGGCCCTCGTGCGGTTTACTGGTCCGATGAGCAACCTCGCGTCTCGGTTCACGTGTGCCGCACTCGCCGCGGGCGCCGTTGCGGCTGCCATGGTCGGAGTCGGGTCGGCGGCGGCAACGCCCGCGGTCCTGGCCCCCGGGACGGAAGGCCTGGTTCCCAGTCTCGCCGCGTCGTACACGCTCGCCTCGAATGAGGCTCGGGCGCAGGGGGTTTCGATCTGGGTCACCTCGGGGAAGCGGTCCGATGCCGAGCAACGACAGCTCTGGCGGAACGCGATCGCCACCTACGGCAGCCCTGAGGCCGCCCGACGCTGGGTCCTGCCCGCCGAGGAGTCTCCGCACGTTCGGGGTAAGGCGGTCGACGTCGGCCCGTGGGACGGTGCGGCGTGGCTCGAACGCAACGGTCACCGGTGGGGGCTGTGCCGGACCTTCGTCAACGAGTGGTGGCATTTCGAGTTGGCGACCACGCCGGGAACTCCGTGTCCGCCGATGTGGCCCGATGCCGCAGTCCGGGCGGATCGGCGCGGGAATTGACCCATCGGTCGTAGGCTGTCGATCGACGGGTCGCACGCTCGTCATCTCCTCACACGGACCGAGAGCCGGTCCTCGTGATCTGGAGGTCGACCATGCACTACTCACTCTTGCTGCACTACCCCGAGCACGACGCCTCGACGCTCGGCGACGAAGCCATCCAGGCCGGTCAGGCCGCATTCTCGGCCTACACCCGTGCGCTGCAGGATGCCGGCGTCCTCGTGAGTGCCGAAGTGCTGCGGCACTCGACCGCCTCCACGACGATCCGGAAGGTCGACGGCGAGCTCGTCGTTCAAGACGGACCCTTCGCAGACACGAAGGAGCAGCTCGGCGGAACGATCATCATCGATGTCGCCGACCTGGACGCGGCCATCGAGTGGGCTCGTCAGGCGCCTCCGATCGAGTGGGGCGTCATCGAGATCCGTCCCGGTGCGACGTACACCGTGAACGGGGTCTGGACCCCCAACGAATGACCCCCAACGAGTGACACCGAGCGGATGACCGGGGAACGCACGACCCGGGACGGGGCGCATGCCGCCGCCGATCATGCCGCACGCGAATCGTATTCGCGGCTGGTCGGATTTCTCGCTGCGGCATCCGGCGACCTCGCGCTCGCCGAGGACGCATTGGCGACCGCCTTCGAACGCGCGCTGAGCACGTGGCCGGTGAACGGCATACCCGAGAACCCCGCCGCGTGGCTGCTCTCCGTTGCCCGTAACCACCAGCGTGACGTCTGGAAGTCCGCGGTACATCGGAAGTCGACCGAACTCGACGACCGGGCCGACGCAGTGGGGGAGGTGAGCGTGACACCCTTCGACGAACTCGACCCCGATGCCATCGGCGACAAGCGTCTCGAGCTGCTGTTCACCTGTGCGCACCCGGCGATCGACCCCGCCATCAGGACACCGCTGATGTTGCAGGCGGTGCTCGGGTTCGAGGCAGCCGATGTCGCCGCGGCGTTCGCGGTGGCGCCCGCGACGATGGCACAGCGCCTCGTACGCGCGAAGCGACGTATCCGGGACGCCCGCATCCCGTTCGTCGTTCCCGACCGCGCCGCGATGCCGGCACGCCTGTCGGCGGTCCTCGAGGCGGTCTACGGGTGCTTCGCCATCGCCTGGAACGAGACGAACGGTTCTGGCACCGGCGCCGTCGACTCGATGGCCGGGGAGGCGCTGTATCTGGCGGTGACGCTCGCCGATCTCCTCGACGACGAACCCGAGGCATGGGGCCTGGCCGCTCTCATCGCCCTCTCGTTGTAACGGGCGCCCGCCCGTATCGGACCGTTCGTCCCTCTGGAGGAACAGGACACCGACCGGTGGAACAGAGACCTGATCCGCGAGGGCGAGGCGATGCTGCATCGTGCCGCCTCCCTCGACGCACCGATGGGACGGTTCCAGCTCGAGGCCGCGATGCAGTCGGTGCACACCGATCGCGCACGCACCGGTGTCGTCGCCTGGGACGCCCTCCGGTCACTGTCGACCGCGCTCGTCGCCGTCACCCCGACCCTGGGTGCACGGGTGGCTCACGCGGCGATCGTGGGGCGCGCGGGGTCACCGGCCGAAGGTCTGGCCTTGCTCGACCAACTCGAGTCGGAGCACGATCTCGACGACTTCCAGCCGTTCCATGCCACTCGGGCGGATCTGCTGTTCCGCAACGGCGCGACGGCCGCCGCACGGCAGCACTTCCAGCGTGCGGCAATGCTGACACGTGACCCTCATGTCCGCGAGTGGCTACACCACCGAGCGGGTGGCGAGTACTGATCCCTATTCGGGTGGCGACGTTCGGGTCGCGACGGACGAGACCCGGTGCCATAGGAGTGGGCTAACTCTTCCATAGGAGCAAATCATCGGCTGCACAGCGCTTTCCGCACGGTTCACGGCCTAGGGTGATGACTCGGTACGACAAGTCGGACAACGGGTGTCCGCCGCCATTGGGAGGCCGAAATGACCGCAATCGCCGAGGCCGTCACCGATCTGACCTCCGAGCCCCACCGCTCACGCCGCAACCACTGGAACAACCAGGTCCGCCGGCACGCGCAGATGACCCCCGACGAGCCCGCGCTCACCTTCCTCGGCGAGACCCGCACGTGGAAGCAGATCGAGGAGCGGTCCCGTGCCTTCGCCGCAGCGTTGAGCCGACGCGGCGTGGGATTCGGCGACCGGGTCATGATGGCGCTGCTCAATCGGACCGAGTACGCCGAGGCGATCCTGGGAGCGACCCTCATCGGCGCGATCGCAGTACCGGTGAACATCCGTAACAGTCCCGGCGAGATGGCCTACCTCATGACCGACAGCGGCGCGGAGGTCGTCGTCACCGAGACTGCGCTGACCGGCATCGTCGACGCCGCACGCGAGCTCAGCGGGGTCGCGGACACCGTGATCGTCGTCGGCGAGAGCGACACACGCGACCATCTCCGGTTCGAGGACCTCATCGCCGAGGACCCGTCCGACCTTCCGTTCGTCGACGTCCCCGAAGACGCCGTCGCGATCATCATGTACACCTCGGGCACCACCGGCCGGCCCAAGGGCGCGATGCTGACCCATCAGAACTTCCAGTCGCAGGCCGTCACGTCGATCTCCACGACGAATCCGCAGGTCGGGGACGTCGCGTCGATCGTCCCACCGATGTTTCACATCGCCGGTCTCGCCACCTTCGCGATGGTCTTCTACCGCGGCATCCGCGCGGTGATCCACCCGCTCGGATCCTTCGATCCCGACGTCATGCTCGACACCCTCGAGTGGGAGGGATCGACGTCGGTGTTCATGGTGCCCGCACAGTGGCAGGCCGTGTGCGCCGCGCAGCAGGCCCGCCCCCGTGCCCTCCGACTGCGGCACCTCAGCTGGGGCGGGGCGCCCGCGTCGGACACCGTGCTCAACGCCATCAACGAGACATTCCCCGGCGTACTCAACATGACGTCGTTCGGGCAGACCGAGATGTCACCGGTGACCTGCATCCTCGAGGGCAGGGACGCGCTGCGCAAGATCGGGTCGATCGGCAAGGTGGTGCCGGCCGTGACCGCACGGATCGTCGATCCGCTCATGAACGACGTCGAGCCCGGTGAGGTGGGGGAGATCGTCTATCGCGGCCCGACCCTGATGAAGGGGTACTGGAACAAGCCCGACGAAACCGCCGATGCCTTCCGCGGCGGCTGGTTCCACTCCGGCGATCTGGTCCGTCAGGACGAGGAGGGGTTCCTCTTCGTGGTCGACCGCGCCAAGGACATGGTCATCTCCGGCGGGGAGAACATCTACTGCGCCGAGGTCGAGAAC
>NZ_JSYC01000134.1:0-6928 GCF_054823965.1 Gordonia sp. GN26
CTCTCAGGTCTTCCGGGGCGGCGCCGTGGCTCGCTGACTCGACATAAGTTACGCAGACTTTACCCTCAACACAAATCGGCTGGTCAGGGGCATTTTCACCGGACTAGATCGCACCGAACCGTCGAAGCGCTTCCTCGCGCTCCGCTTTGTGCTCGACGATCGGTTCCGGGTAATCGTCGGCGTCGACGTCCCCCACCCAGCGTCGGACGTACTCCCCCTTGGGATCGAACTTCTTGGCCTGTGCCTCCGGGTTGAACACCCGGAAGTACGGCGCCGCATCGGTTCCGGTGCCGGCCGCCCACTGCCACCCGTGGTTGTTCGAGGCCATGTCTCCGTCTACGAGTTGGTCGAGGAACCACTCCGCACCCCACCACCACGGCAAGTGGAGGTCTTTCACCAGGAATGACGCAGTGACCATGCGGACCCGGTTGTGCGTCCAGCCGGTCTCGGCGAGCTGGCGCATGCCGGCGTCGACAAGAGGAAAGCCGGTGCGTCCGGCCTTCCACGCCTCGAAGCGTTGGTAGGCGTCGTCATCGGTGTCCAGCTCGATGTCGTCGAATTGCCGATTCCAGTTGTGCCACAAGCTGTGTGGCCAATGGAAGAGAACGTCCGCGTAGAAGTCGCGGAAGGCGAGCTCGCGTAGAAACGCTTGCGGCCCATCACCTTTGCCGAGATCGGCGGCGAGCGTGCGCGGGTGGATGTTGCCGTACTTCAGGTACGCCGACATCTTGCTGGTCACGTCGGCGGCCGGATCATTGCGGCCGGTGTCGTAGTCGGCGAGATCGTCATCGACGAATTCGGCCCATCGCGCCAGCGCGGCATCCTCACCGGCGGGGAAAGACAGGGTTGTCGGCGCCTCCGGGATCGTGATCCGGCCGGACTTCTCGACCTGCGACGGATCGAGAACCGCAGAACCCGGGATGGAGGAATCAGCCGGTTTACGCCAGCCGTGCTCCCGCCACCGGCGGAAGTACGGGGTGAACACCTTGTATGGTTCGCCGTCGTCTTTGGTGATCCGACCGGGTGAGACCATGTACGGCGAACCGGTGGCCTCCAGCGGGATGTCGCCGAGGGCTACGGCGACGGCCTCATCGCGTCGTCGGCCGAAAGGGGTGGAGTCTCCGGAGATGTGGACGGCCTCGGCATCCACGGCCTTCGCGAGGCGCGGGATCTCCTCGTCGGGGCGTCCCCGCACGACGAGCAACTTCCCATCGAGCTTGGCGTCGACCTCGCGGAGCGAATCGAAGAGGAATGCGAGTCGACGCTCCCCCGATGACTTCTCGAGCCGTGGGTCCACCACAAAGCACAGAAGGACCGACGAATCGTCGGTCCCTCTGGCTGTGGAAAGCGCTGGTAGGTCGCTCAGGCGCAGGTCGCGTCTGAGCCACACCAGGTTGGTGGACGTCAGCCCACTCCGAGTAGGTCGATGACGAACACGAGGGTCCGTCCCGAGAGGCGGTGCCCCGCGCCGGCCGGTCCGTAGGCGAGCTCCGGCGGGACGGTCAGCTGGCGACGGCCGCCGACCTTCATGCCGGGGATGCCTTCCTGCCAGCCCGGGATCAGCCGATCCAGCGGGAAGTTGGCCGACTGGCCGCGATCCCACGAGGAGTCGAACTCTTCGCCGGTCTCGTAGTCGACACCCACGTAGTGGACGTCGACGACGCCCCCGCGGACGGCCTCGGCACCGTCGCCGACGATCAGGTCGGTGATGGTGAGGTCGGCCGGCGGAGGACCCGCCTGGAACTCGACTTCGGGCTTCTCAGTGCTGGTCACAGGACTCTCCTTTGAGTCGGGCGGTCAGTCGTTGTTCCGGGTGGTTCGGCGGCCCGCCCCGGCGGGGCGATCGCTCAGCGATCACCCATCTGCACGTAGTCACGCTCGGTGTATCCGGTGTAGAGCTGACGGGGACGGCCGATCTTGGTGGTCGGGTCCTCGTGCATCTCACGCCAGTGGGCGATCCAGCCCGGAAGGCGGCCCAGCGCGAACAGGACGGTGAACATCCGCGTCGGGAAGCCCATCGCACGGTAGATGACGCCCGTGTAGAAGTCCACGTTCGGGTACAGCTTGCGCTCGATGAAGTAGTCGTCGGACAGCGCGACCTCTTCGAGGCCCTTCGCGATGTCGAGGAGCTCGTCCTCGACCCCGAGGGTCTGGAGGATCGAGTCAGCGGTCTTCTTCACGATCGCAGCCCGCGGATCGTAGTTCTTGTAGACGCGGTGACCGAAGCCCATCAGCTTGACGCCGGCTTCCTTGTTCTTCACCCGCTTCATGAACTCCTTGGTGTCGCCACCGTCGGCGCGGATGGCGTCGAGCATCTCGAGCACCGCCTGGTTGGCGCCGCCGTGCAGCGGGCCCCAGAGGGCGTTGATACCGCCGGAGATCGAGGTGAAGAGGTTCGCCTGCGACGAGCCGACGAGACGGACCGTCGAGGTCGAGCAGTTCTGCTCGTGATCGGCATGCAGGATGAACAGCATGTCGAGGGCCTTGGCGACGTCCGGGTTGACCTCGTAGGGCTCGGCCGGGAAGCCGAAGGTCATGCGCAGGAAGTTCTCGACGAGGCTCAGCGAGTTGTCCGGGTACAGGAAAGGCTGACCGGCCGACTTCTTGTAGGCGTAGGCGGCGATGGTCGGCAGCTTCGCCAGGAGGCGGATCGTCGACAGCTCGACCTGCTCGTCGTCCTTGGGATCGAGCGAATCCTGGTAGTACGCCGACAGGGCGTTGACCGCGCTCGACAGCACCGGCATCGGGTGCGCGTTGCGGGGGAAGCCGTCGAAGAAACGCTTGAGATCCTCGTGCAGCAGGGTGTGCCGCTGGATCTTGGTGGTGAAGTCCTCGAGCTGCGACGGGGTCGGGAGCTCGCCGTAGATGAGCAGGTAGCTCACCTCGATGAAGGTCGACTTCTCTGCGAGCTGGTCGATCGGGATACCGCGGTACCGCAGGATGCCGGCGTCGCCGTCGATGTAGGTGATGGCCGACTTGGTCGACGCGGTGTTCACGAATCCACCGTCGAAGGTGGTCAGATTGGTCTCGGCAAGCAGCTTGCCGAGTGCAACCGAGTCGGTGCCCTCGGTGGCCTTCAGGATCGGGAGCTCCAGCTGTCCACCGGGGTAGGTGAAGGTCGCTGAGGCCGTGTCGGACGCCTGGTCGGCTGGGACTGTTTCAGCAGACACACGAACCCCTTATTCAGATCAGAGTTTTTGACAGTGTCCGGATAGGACACACAGGTACAAACTAGTCGCTTCTCAGCTCGCTTGCCCAAGGAGGGTCGGCGCCGGGCCGCGAGACGGTGACCGCAGCGACGTGAGCTGCGAATTCGGCGACCTCACGCCACTGATCGGTCGTCAGTGAGCGAACGGAATCCGGTGCCAGCGCACCCAGTCGGTCGAGCTGGTGCACGATGCCTCCCAGGACGCTGTCGCCGGCCCCGATCGTGTCGACGACGTCGACGTTCCGGGCCGGCACGGTGACCTCGTCCTGCGCGGTGGTCACGGTGATCCCGGACGCCCCCGCGGTGGTGATCACGGCGGCGACACCGTCGGCGAGCCAGTCCTTCACAGCACTCCCCCGGGGGCCCTCGCCCAGCCACGCCGCATCCTCGTCCGACAGCTTCACGACGTCGACGGACGACATCCAACTGCGGAAACGGCCCCGGTAGGCATCGGCGTCCGGGATGACGACCGAGCGAATGTTCGGATCCAGCACGACGAGTCGGCGTTCGGCGTGGCAGCGCCGCATCAGGTCCTCGTAGACGGTCGCCCCCGGTTCGAGCACGAGCGAGAGGGTTCCGAAGGTCACCGCCGCGACGGTCGGGGCCAGCGAACCCGGGTCGGTGACAGTGCGATCCGCCGTGCCTTCCACATAGAAGGAATACTGCGCGGAACCGTCATCGGCGACGGTGGCCAGGGCCAGCGACGTCGGTTCATCTCGACGCTGCAGCATCGCCGTACCCACACCGGCGCCCTGCAGTGCGTCGACGATCGCCCGGCCGTAGTTGTCGGTCGACACCGCCGACAGCAAAGACACGGCACTCCCCAAGCGTCCCAAGGTGATCGCGACGTTGAAGGGCCCGCCTCCCAGCGCCGGCTGCAGCGGCGCCAGCGCCGCACCTGATGCCCGCTTCTCCTGCACCACGTCGACGAGCGCTTCGCCGCAGACGACGATCTCTCTCATAAGACCCCTCTTCTCTGTGTGACCCAGTCTGCCAGTCCCCCGGCGGTAGATTCTGTGCATGCGAGAGTTGCCGGCGGGCCCTGATGCGGTCGTGCTCGACTTCTCGGCCGACGAGTCCCCGTCGGCCGCAGTGCTCGACGCGACGGTCGCCCTGCGTGATGCGGTGGACCGCGGAGAGTTGCCGGAGGTCACCGATCTGGTGCCGAGTGCGCACACGCTGCTGGTGCAGGCACGGCCGGGTCGTGGCGTCGACGAGCTGGGTGTGCGGCGGGCGTTGCGGCGCCGACGCTCCGGCGTCGATCGCGGCGCCGGGTCGGCCGACGAGATCGTGATCCCGGTCCACTACGACGGTGACGACCTTGCGGATGTCGCTGATGCGCTGGACATCTCGACCGACGAGGTGATCGGTCTGCACTGCCGCACCCGATGGCGGGTGCAGTTCATGGGCTTCGCACCCGGGTTCGGTTATCTGGTCGCCGACGAGCCGACACCGCACCCGTTCGACGCGGTGGGCCGGCGCGCCGAGGCACGTACACGCGTCCCGGAAGGTGCGGTGGCGATCGCCGCCGGTTACAGCGCCGTGTACCCGAAGGCGAGCCCGGGTGGGTGGCAGTTGTTGGGCCGCACCGATGTTCGCCTGTGGGACGAGACGGCCGACCCGCCCGCACTGTTCGCGACCGGGCGGATCGTGCGGTTCGTCGACGCCGGGACGGGCGGCCGCGGATGACCGCCGTCACCGTGCTCGCGACCGGCCCTCTCGCGACCTTCCAGGATCTCGGGCGTCCCGGCTACGCCCATCTCGGCGTGCCGGTGTCCGGCGGCGCAGATCGCGGCTCGCTGAGGTTGGCCAATCGTCTTGTCGGCAACGACGAATCGGCGGCCACGATCGAGACGACCCTCGGCGGCCTGCGCATCCGCGCCGAAGGCGACGTGCTGGCCGTGGTGACCGGAGCCGACACCGCTGTGCGCCACAACGGAGTTCCCGTCGGACTCGCCGCGACCGTCGTACTGCGTGAAGGTGACGAACTGGCCGTCGATCCGCCGACATGGGGATTGCGCAATTATCTCGCGGTCCGCGGCGGGTTCGACGTCGAGCCGGTCCTGGGTTCTCGGTCGACCGACACCCTGTCAGGGTTGGGACCTCCGGCTCTGACCGCGAATGTGATCGTGACGGTGGGTGACGCCGCCGGCGAGTGGCCGCCCGTCGAGTCCGCGCCGGCGAACACCGCACATCCGCGGGTTGTCGTACTCGAGGTGGACGAGGGCCCCCGCGCCGAACTGCTGGCCGCTCCGGCGGATCTTTGTGCGGGGACGTGGGTCGTCGGGGCCGACAGCAACCGCGTCGGTGTGCGTATCGACCGCGCCGAGGCTTCGTCGTATCCCCTGCTGGCGCATCGGGAAGACGCCGGCGAATTGCGTTCGGAGGGCGTCGCACACGGCGCAGTGCAGGTGCCGCCGAGCGGACGACCGGTGCTGTTCCTCGCCGACCATCCCGTCACCGGCGGTTACCCCGTCGTGGCCGTCCTGACCGATGCCGCGGTCGATCTCGCGGCCCAGCTGGTCCCCGGTTCGGAGGTCCGCTTCCGGAGGCGATGACGCTCGAGGCTCACGTCCGAGGCTCACGTTTGGGACCGCTGACCGTCGGGAACGCGGTGGACGTCCCCGAATGGAGGTACCAACGTGAGCGATCCGTCTGTGAACGACCTGTCGACCGTGCAACTCGTCGAACGCCTGCAGAGTCAGACGACCACCCTGGTCAAAACCGAGCTGCAGAATGCGGTGGCGGAGATGAAGGGCAAGGGCACCCGGATCGGAGTCGGTGCGGGGATTTCCGGCGCGGGCACCCTGTTGATGCTCTTCGGCCTCGGAACGCTGATCGCAGCCGCCGTCCTGGGCCTGGCGAACGCAGTTCCCGCGTGGCTTGCCGCGGTGATCGTCGGCGTGGCGTTGCTGGTGATCGGCGGAGCGGCCGCGGCCATCGGCGCCAAGCGTGCGAAATCAGCTGTCCCGCCCGCCCCCGAGCACACCGTCGAGAGCGTTCAGCGCGACGTCGAAACCGTGAAGGAGCACCTGTAGATGAGTGACACGCAACCCGACCGGAATCCGGCCGACGACCCGCCCCCGATCGAACAGCAGCGCGAGGAACTCGCCGAGACGGTCGACGCGCTGGCAGCGAAGCTCGACGTCCCGGCGCGCGTGAACACGGCTGCCGCGGAGACCGCTCAGACCGCGAAGGTGAAGGCCGAGGAGAACCGGACGACGCTGATCGGCGTCGCGGTGGCCGCGGTACTCGCCATCGGCACCGTCATCGTCGTCAAACGCCGTCGCAGCTGACCCCCATCCACAAGGAGTTCGACATGAGTGCCGTGTCCAAGACGTTCTACAAACCGCTCTCCCTGGCGACGAGCGTGCTCGGCGGAATCGCCGCGGGCGCCGTGTTCGGCCAGATCTGGAAGCGGATCTCCGATGATTCCGAAGCCCCCGACCCCAAGGATCTCGACCGCAGCAACACCGAGGTGTTGGCAGCCGCTGCTCTGCAGGGACTCGTTTTCGGACTGGTCCGCGCGGCCGTCGACCGCGCGGGAGCGCGCGGGTACAAGGCGGTCACGCACGAGAGCCCCGACTAGGCCGATGGTTGACACCCATCTGAGACGAACCTAGGGTTCTGTCTCATGACCGAGGTACTGAACGACGCACAGAACACCTGTCCCGTTCACACCCCAGAGGACGCTCCGGCCGCGGCGGGCTGCCCGGCCGA
>NZ_JSYC01000135.1:0-5616 GCF_054823965.1 Gordonia sp. GN26
GATGACGTCGAGATCCGTTGCGCCGCCACCGGTGTAGACGCCCTTGAGCGGTGACACGTCGGCGTAGTCGCGGCCGACGCCGACCGACACGTGCTGTTCGGTGATCGGGGTGTCGTTGGTCGGGTCGTAGCCCCACCAGCCACCGGTCCAGGCCTCGATCCATGCGTGGCTCTGGCCCTGGACCGTCTTGTCGATCGCCGCATTCGGCTTCGGGTGCAGATATCCCGACACGTAGCGGGCCGGAATCCCCAAGCCGCGCAACATCACCAGGGTGAGGTGCGCGTAGTCCTGACAGACGCCCTTGCGTTCGTTCCAGGCGTCGACGGCGGTGGTGTGCACGCCGGTGGTGCCGGGCATGTACTCCATCTCCTGGTGGACGTATCGCGCCAGCGCCTCGACCGTCTCCTCCGGTGTGAGCCCCTTGGCGACCTTCTTCGCCGCCGCGATCAGCTGACGATTCTTCGGCACGTAGGTGGTGTTGGAGAGCATCTCGTCGTAGCGGTCCATGATGGCCTCGCTGCGGATGTCCTCCCACGACGCCTGGTCCTCCTCGGACGGGCGCTGTCCGGCATCGGTCTCCACGACCGACATACCCGACACCTCGAGTTCCTCGTGCGGCGCATGGAGATCGAAGGCGGTGACCGCGGTACCCCAGTAGTCGGTGTACCGATACGACCTGGTGGCCGGCACGGTCTCGACACGATTGACGATCACGTTCTGCCGGGCGTCGCTGCGAGGCGTGATCCGGGCCTCGTTGTACGACGAGGTGACGGGACTGTGGTAGGCGAAACCGGTGGAATGGACGACGCGCAGACGCCAGCTCACAGTTCACTCTCCTCGATCACTTGGTTGTCGCTGACGCGAGTGTCGGCCCACGAAACGTACGGCGACACATGGAAGTACTGCTTGGTGACCGCCTCGTTGACGGCACGGCAGGTGTCCTGCAGATCGACGAGACGTTCCTGCAGCCCGTCGAGCAGCTCGCCGGGTTCGAGGAACTCCAGCGAACTCCGCGCCCGACCGAGCAGCAGCTGGGCCTCGGCCTGGGCACCGACACGGCTGGGGCCCTTCTCGAGCTGTCCGAGGTTGCGCTCGGCGACGCTGAGCGCGTGGAAGATCGACCGCGGGAACAGGCGGTCGAGCAACATGAACTCGACGATGTTCTCCGCGTCGAGGACGCCGCGGTAGGTGCGCAGGAAGGTGTCGTGGCCGCCGGCGGAGACCAGCACGTTGACCCATGCGGGCGACGAGGTGCGATCCCCCGCTCGCGACAACAGCATTCGGATCGTCATGTCGACCCGTTCCACGGAACGGCCGAGCAGCAGGTAGCGGTAGCCGTCGTCGTGGCTGAGGGTGGCGTCGGCGAGGCCGGCGAACATGGCCGCCCGGTTCTTCACGTACGAGAGGAACTCGTGCGGACCGAGTCGGCGCGCACGGCGTTCGGCGGCGTCGAGTCCGTTGTAGGTGGTGTTGAGACACTCCCACAGCTCACTCGACGTGACTTCCCGTGCGCCGCGGGCATTCTCGCGCGCCGCGCGGATGAGGTCGACGACCGACCCGACCGCGTCGGCGTCGTAGGCCACCCGTTCCGTCAGCGACCAGACGTCGAGTTCCTCGTCGGTCTCCGGCGCCTCGAGCCCGAGCACCTGGATGATCAGGCGAGCTTGCTGGTCGACGTCGACGGTGGTGTCCTCGAGCAGCTGGTGGATCGCGACGTCGAGGATGCGCGCCATGTCGTCGGCGCGTTCCACGTACCTGCCGATCCAGTACAAGGATTCGGCGTTGCGCGCCAACATCATCGGAGATCACCACCCTGCTGTTGAGTCATGCCGCCGAGACTCTGGGACTGTTTGCCCGGTGACTGCGACTGGGCTGACACGCCCTGTTGCTGCTGCTGGGTCTGGGTGTGCACCGGGTCGGGGGCGTTGTCGGCGGGCCGGGCCGCGGCGACACCACTGGTGGTGACCACCTTCGCGCCGGAGAGTTCGCGTTCGGCCTCCGACGTCCGGCTGGCGAGCACCCAGGTGTCCTTGGAGCCGCCGCCCTGGCTGGAGTTCACCACCAGCGACCCTTCCGGCAGGGCGACGCGAGTGAGTCCGCCGGGTAGGACCCAGACCGACTCGCCGTCGTTGACGGCGAACGGACGCAGGTCGACGTGACGGGGGCGGATCTCGTTGCCGATCTTCGTCGGCACCGTCGACAGCTGGACGACGGGCTGTGCGATCCAGCCGCGCGGGTCGTTGCGCACCTTGCGGGCCAGGGTGTCCAGCTCCGCCTTGGTGGCCTCGGGCCCGAAGACGATGCCGTAACCGCCCGATCCCTCAACGGGTTTCACGACGAGTTCGTCGATGCGGTCGAGCACCTCTTCGCATTCCTCCGGGAGCCAGCAGCGCAGGGTGTCGACGTTCTGCAGGCTCGGCTTCTCACCGAGGTAGTACTCGATGATCTCCGGGACGTAGGTGTAGATCAGCTTGTCGTCGCCGACACCGTTGCCGACCGCGCTCGAGATGACCACGTTGCCGGCCCGGGCCGCGTTGAGAAGTCCGGCGACACCCAGCATCGAATCGGGACGGAACTGCATGGGGTCGAGGAAGTCGTCGTCGATGCGGCGGTAGATGACGTCGACGCGCTGTTCGCCCTCGGTGGTGCGCATGTAGACGACGTTGTCGCGGCAGAACAGATCTCGACCCTCGACGAGCTCGACGCCCATCAGGCGTGCGAGCAGCGAGTGTTCGAAGTACGCGGAGTTCGCCACACCCGGGGTGAGCACGACGATGTTCGGGTCGGCCTCGTTGAACGCCGCCGACGCCCGCAGCGCTCGCAGCAGGTGGCTCGGATAGTCGGCGACCGCGCGGACGCGGTGTTTGGAGAAGAGGTCGGGGAACACGCGCGCCATGGCACGGCGGTTCTCGAGCACGTACGAGACACCCGACGGCGACCGCAGGTTGTCCTCGAGGACCCGGAAGTCGCCGTTCTCGTCGCGGATCAGGTCGATGCCGGCGACGTGGATGCGAACACCGTTGGGCGGACGGATGTTTGCAGCCTGCCGATGGAAGTGCTCACAGGAGTGGACGAGCCGTTTCGGCAGCACGCCGTCGCGCAGGATCTCCTGCTCGCCGTAGATGTCGTCGAGGAACAGCTCGAGCGCCTGCACTCGCTGGGTGATACCCGCTTCGAGCTTGCTCCACTCACCGGCCGAGATCACGCGCGGCACAATGTCCAACGGGAAGGGGCGTTCCTGGCCGGACAGCGAGAAGGTCACACCCTGATCGAGGTAGGCGCGACCCAGTGCTTCGACGCGGGCCTCGACCAGGTCGGACGAGTCCTCGTCGGCCATCGCCTTGTAGATGCCGCGGTACGGGGTGCGCACATCCCCCGCGGCATCGAACATCTCGTCATATGCCTTGCCGTACGGGCCTTTTGAGTAGCCGCCGAAGTTGCCGGTGAAGTTCTGCTCACCGCTCGACTTGCCGGATCTGCCTCCCGACCCCGAACTCTTCGACGATCCGGAACGGCCCGAAGCCGCCTTCCCGGACGAGCTCGACGTCGTTGTCTTCGCGGATGCGGACTTACGCGCCGCCTTCTTGGCGGGCGCACTTGTCGATGCGGGGGTCATAATTTGCCATGGTGCCGCATAACCGCGAAATCGGCACGGCGGTTGGCAGACCGTGTCGTGCGCGTTGCGCGCCGGCGCCTCAGAGTGAGCGTCGCATCGCGAGGGCGCGGCGCTTGACCCGCCGCAGGACATTGGCTGCGCGCGTCTTCACCGGCGGTCCGACCTTGGGCAGCGGCGCGGCGAGGACCATCGAGGCGATCGTGTCGAGAGCCACGTCGAGCACTTCCCCATCGGACGGCATCGGTGCGTCGTCGGTGGCGCCGTCCGGCGACACGTCGAGGTCGGCGAGATCGCCCGCGACGCCGTATCCCGCGCTGCGTACCGCCTCCACCATCGTGGTCGCCTGCGCGGCGGCCCACTGCCGGTGTTTGACCGTCAGCCCCTGGGGTGCGCCGGAGCGCGCCTCGAACAGGATCTCGCCGATCACCTGTCCCTTGATGATGCGTTCGTACCGGCGCCATTCGATGGTCTCCGGCTGCAGGCGTTGATTCAGACCGCGGAGGAACTCGGCCTGCGACGCCGACAGCGAACTGTTGAGGCTCGGCACCGGGATGTTCAGCGGTGCCGGGTCGACCTTCATCACGCGGAGGAAGCGATCCCAGAGGGTGTCGCCCGGCTCCTGACGGCCGCGCGGCACGGTCACCACGTGGACGCGTTCGGGTCCGACGAACCTCGCCCACTTCGCGAGGATGCCGACGTGGTCCTGGAACTCCCAGAACGGTTCGTCCTCGACGAGCGGTCCGGCGTCGTCCGCGGATGCCTCGCCCACCGTGTTCGACTCCGCCGCGAACGCGACCGCGTCGACGAACTCGTCGAAGGAGGCACGGCGCTGGTTCTTGACGTTCTCCTGCCAGACCGACGGGAGCTGCCGGGCGAGGTCGCGGACGGTCGCGATGACGTGGACCTCGTCGGCGAACGACAGGTCGGCCAGGAGGCGCTCGATCTGCTCGCTCGTCGCGGTGCTGTAGAGCTCATGCGACAGCAGCGAGGTCTGCGGCCAGGCCCGCATCTGACCGAGCAGCTTGGGCCACACCCCCGAGAAGGCCGGGTCGGCCCAGTCGAGGTAGCGCTCCGGCTGGAGGTGGACCGCGGCATGGAAATGATCGGAGATCACATTGCCCGGATAGAGCAACCCTGACGTCTGTAACGCCAGGTCACGGTTACGCCAGAGTCGATCCTGCAGGTGCGTGGTGCCGGTCTTGGGTAGGCCGATGTGTACATAAACGACGGACATGATGACTCGAGCCTAGACTTTCACCCACGATGATTCTTTTCGGCGCACATCGGCCCGACCACGGATTTTGGGCTGACTGATCCCGGCTGGTAATGTTGTCCGCTGTTGCGGTGACGCCGTGAAGATCCTTCACGCGCCGACACCGCGCGGTGCGAGTTCGGGCCACCCGGTCCGCCGCCCGACCAGAACAGACAGACATATCCACCAGCAACGACAGAGGTAACACGCGTGGCGAACATCAAGTCTCAGATCAAGCGCAACCGCACCAACGAGAAGAACCGGCAGCGCAACGTGTCGGTGAAGTCGGCACTGCGTACCTCGATCCGTAGCTTCCGTGAGGCCGTCGAGGCCGGCGACAAGGACAAGGCTGCCGAGCTCGGTCAGGCTGCGAGCCGCAAGCTCGACAAGGCCGCCAGCAAGGGCGTCATCCACGCCAACCAGGCCGCCAACAAGAAGTCGGCCATCGCTCTCGCGGTCAACAAGCTCTGAGCTGACCCACCCCGACCCCCGGGTCGCCTCGGCGCGTAGCGCGCCGCCATATGTTCATACTCACGATCACCCCGGCAGCATCCACGCGGTTGCCGGGGTGATCGTCGTTCTTCGGCCCTGCCGGTTCGGGCGGCTCCCCACGCGGGCTGAGCTACCCCACGCGCACCTCGCCACCTCCTGGTTGAGTGGCGACGAGCGCAGCGACGCTCACGGAACGCCGGTTGAGTGGGACGAGCGCAGCGACGCTCACCGAACGCCGGTTGAGTGGCGACGAGCG
>NZ_JSYC01000136.1:0-6261 GCF_054823965.1 Gordonia sp. GN26
AGAGCCTCCGACAAACCCGGGGCGTTTCACCCTGTGCGCGACGACATCGACGACGCTGTGCTCGCCGCCTGCATCGAGGCGTGCGCCGAATGCACACAGGCCTGCACCTCCTGCGCGGACGCTTGCCTCGGCGAGAGCGGCGTCGAGCACCTCGTCGAGTGCATTCGTGCCGACCTGGACTGCGCCGACCTGTGTTCGATCACCGAACGAGTGCTGCTCCGACGCACCGAGGGCAGTATCGCAGTGGTTCGGGAGACCCTGGAAGCGTGTGCCATCGCATGTGGAAACTGCGCTGACGAATGCGCGAAGCACGCCGACATGCATCAGCACTGCCGGATCTGCGCAGAGGTCTGTCGACGATGCGAAGAGGCCTGCCGCGCCCTGTTACGTGTGCTCGGCTGATCAGGGCCCAAACCCCGCCATCCGCGATCGTTATGGACGCGTTGTCGGCCGGCACGATCCGACGTCGATGGTTGCGGCCGGGCGGGCCTGGGTAGGCAGATGACTACGGTCGAGAGAGGCGCCACATCAGAGGCGCCCTGGTCGAACCCGACAGTGAGGAGAGAAGAACATGGCTCAGTACCGCGTCGTGGGCTCCGACGAAAAGGTCATCGAGGAGAAGGATTTCGATGATGCCACCAGTGCATACGACTGGTTCAAGACCGTCGCCGCGCCCGAGGACAGCCTCGGCACCGTCATGCAGGTCCATGACAACGGCGAGTGGAAGAACTTCGAGGTGTCCGACGGCGGCACCAACAAGCATCCCTCAGCCGACGCCGAGTGATTCCCGATGCCGGCGGGCGGCTGCCTCAGCAGCCTCCCGTCGGCCGTCCGGCGAACCGGTTGTCCAAGAAGCTGAAGGCCTCGACGCTCCAGGGAACGAACGCCTGGGTGTGCGACAGGCCTCGGTACTCGGCGAACGTCGTGGGAACTCCGCGGCGACAATAACTCCCGGCCAGACGCGCGACGTCGGCCGTGATCATCACCCCGTCGCCGGTGCCGTCGGAATTGCCGACACCCAACATCATCGGCGCTCGAGGAGTGCCGAGTGTTCCCATCTCGTTCTGCGAAAGTGCCCGGCGCGCACCGGGAACGCCGAGAATGCCGCCGACCTCGGGCTTGAGTAACTGACGGTCGGTGAGCCCCGGGTAACCGTCGGCGAACTGTTCGATGCACTGCCCGGCCACCTGCCGCAGGATGCGAGTGCCCTTCGGAGACAGGTAGCCGGCCAACTTCAGATCGTAGGTCTCGTTGTAGACCGCCATCAACGCCGGGATGACCCCGGACCAGTCCTTCTTGCCGTTGACGTAGCCCAGATTGTGGATGGGGTCGACGACCACTCCGCCGGCGGCTGCCCCGACGATGTTGAGCTCGGGTGCGTACTTCGGCGCCAGTTCCGCACCGAAGCCGGTGGGCACTGACCCGCCGGAGTAACCGAACAGTCCGATCGGCGTGCGGGCGGGGGCACGGAGTTGACGCAGCGTCGCCCGGAGACCGTCGAGGGCGGCGTACCCGGATTCGCGCGCGATCGTCCAGCGCAGACCACGTCCCTCGTAATCGGGCACCGACACCGTGTACCCGGCGGCCATCAGGCCGGTGACCAAGCTGATGTCGATCGGCCGCTCGGACATGTTGCCGCCGCGCAGGGTGTACGACGGGTCGCACTGCGAGCCCAGCGCGTCGTAGAAGGAGTGGTAGGACACCACGCGACGCGGTGCCCCCGGCCCGACACCCGGCGGTGAGATGACGGTGGTGACCGTCGACGTCGGGTTGCCGAAGTTGTTCGTGCTGCGGTACAGGATCTGCGTCGCGGAGATCGGCACATCCGTTCCGCGCCAACCGAGTTGAACCTGGCGGGTGCGCAGTATCGCACCCGGCGCGTGGTTCTCGTAGCCGCGCGGCGGGACGTAGAAGGGGTCCTGCGACGGCAGTTGACTCGGCGCCGCGACCGGGTTGGGCATCGGCGCGGCGGTTGCCGGTTGGGCCACCAGGCACAGTGAGACCCCCATGCCGATCACAGAGGTCAGCGTCACCAGGAACCGCAGCATCAGGCGCATGAGCAGTAATGATGCCGATGTTGCCGGGTTTTGGACGGCTTCCGGGGCATACCTGGCACAGTTCAGCCGACCGGTGTGCTCTCCCCCGCCCGTTCGACCTCCTCGACGACCGGCGACATGGCGACGACCACCGCGCCGATGACGGCGGCGATGAACGCGACCACTGCGACCGGCCCCCACCCGTCCCGGACGGTGTCGCCGAGGACGACGATCCCGATCACGCCCGGCACCACGGTCTCTCCGACCACCAGCGACGCCGACGCCGCACTCACCGCTCCCTTCTGTAGGGCGACGGTGAACATGTAGAACCCGCCCGGCCCGGCCAGGATGATGGCGTACAGGGCCGGGTCGGTGAAGAGTTCGCCGAGATCGAAGGGGTCGAGGCCGTCGAGGATTCGGACCGCGACGGCAAGTACACCGAACAGGACACCACCGGACAGGCCGGCCAGCACGGCGACCCGGCTCTGCATCCGCGGCAGGATCGCGGCTCCGAGACCGAGGATGATCACCGCCGCGGCGAGAACGGCCCAGTGCAGCCACCATTCGTGCTTGCGTCCCTCGTCGCCCGCGGCGAACCCGAGGAGCACCAGCGCCACCACGACGACGCCGATCGCGATCCAATCGCGCTGCGACAGCTTCGCTTTCAGCACGATCGTCGCCAGCACCACCGTCACCACCAGGTTGGCGCTGACGATCGGTTGCGCGAGGAACAGCGGGATCATCCGCGCCGCGACCATGTTGCCGAGAAAGCCGATGCCGTCCAGCGCCATTCCCGCGATGAACGCCACCGTCAGCATGGCCGCGATGGTCGACCGCAACGACGGCGCCTCACCCGGCCCGGCACCCGTGTCGTCGACGCTCTGCGCGCCACGTGCTTGCAGCACCGAGGCCGTTCCGTAGGCGAGCGCCGCGAAGATGGCGGCGAGGATTCCGATCAGCATCGGATCAGTATCCCCGCTCCGGCCCGAAAATCGGTCAGAGACCGGGACCTTCGGCACGTAAGTTGTCCACCTCGTCCATTGCGGCACGCAATTTGCCCAGCCACTCCTCGGTGTGAGCGCCGACGAGCTTGACCGACCAGGCCAGTGCGTCGGCCCTCGACCGGGCGACCCCGGCATCGACCAGGGTGTCGAGAACGCGCCGTTCCGGCTGACGGAGCCGTGTCATGACCGGTACCGCGAGGTGGGTGAAGAGGACTCGCTCGTCTCCGACGGCGACACCCCACGAGACCTTCCGGCCGTAGCGGGTCTGCGCCTCGTCGGCGATCGACATCCGTTCGGAGCGGGTGTCCTCGCGGAACCTCGCCGCCCGCCCCTGCGCTGCAGCCCGTGCGTCAGCATCGTCGCTGGTGTCCGGAGGTTCCAACGTTCCGATGACGGTGATCTCGTCACGGTCGACGGTGACCTCGGCCGGTCCGGAGAACCACGCGTCGGGTAGGCGGCCGGCGAACCAGGCGGCGGCGTCTCCGGCGTCGGGCAGTTCGGCTTGCTGCCAACCTCCTCGACGACCGCCCGGCCCTCGGTTTCCCTGTTGTGCGTTTCTCATGGCCGCCTCCTCGCGCGGGCGTATTACATGATTACAGTGTTACACCCGGTGCGGCGAGAAGTCACGAGCTTATTTGCCGGTTCTCGTCAGGCGCTGATGGTGTCGAGTTCGGCGATGTCGTCGTCGGTCAGCTGCAGTCCTGCACCGGCGATGTTCTCTCGCAGGTGGGCGCTCGACGATGTCCCCGGGATGAGCAGGATGTTCGGCGAGCGCTGGAGCAGCCATGCCAGCGCAACGGACATCGGCGTCGAGCCCAACCGCGTGGCGACGCCGGACAGCGCTTCGGACTGCAGCGGCGAGAATCCACCGAGCGGGAAGAACGGGACGTACGCGATGCCGTCGGCAGCGAGCTCGTCGATGAGGGCGTCGTCGTCGCGGTGGGCGAGGTTGTACATGTTCTGTACGCAGACGATCGGGGCGATGGTGCGTGCCTCCGCGACCTGCTCGACGGTCACGTTGCTGACCCCGAGGTGTCGGATCAGCCCTTCGCGCTGCAGGTCGGCGAGCGTTTCCATCCCCTCGGCGATCGAACCCTCTTGCAGCCCCAGCGTGTCGCCCATCCGCATGTTGACGAGGTCGAGCACCTCGACGTCCAGGGCGCGGAGGTTCTCGTGGACCTGTTTACGGAGATCCTCGGGTGTCCGCGCCGGCGGCCAACCACCCTCGGCATCCCGGTTGGCGCCGACCTTCGTCGCGATGAACAACGACTCGGGATACGGGTGCAGCGTTTCTCGGATCAGTTCGTTGGTGACGCGAGGTCCGTAGGCGTCGCTGGTGTCGATGTGGGTGATGCCCTGCTCGACGACCTCGCGGAGCACGGCGCGTGCCGCGTCGGGGTCGGCTGGCGGACCCATCACCCACGGCCCGGCCAGTTGCATTGCGCCGTAACCGAAGCGCGTCACGGTGGTATCGCCGAGAGTCCAGGTGCCGCCGGGGAGTGCGAGAGAAGTGTTCACGATCATGCCTTTCGTTCGGGGTGGTGAGTCAGTTCTTGAAGAAGTCGAGAAGGTCGGCGTTGATGGTCGCGGCGTTGACGGTGCACATGCCGTGCGACAGACCGGGATACACCTTCAGTGTCGCGCCGGGGACGAGCTCCACCGACAGTTCGGCGGAGTCGGCGATGGGGACCACCTGGTCGTCGTCACCGTGGAGGATCAGCGTCGGCACGCCGATGGCCTTCAGATCCTCGGTGAAGTCGGTCTCCGAGAACGCCTTGATCCCGTCGTGGTGCGCCTTCACGCTGCCGGCCATGCCCTGACGCCACCAATTCCAGATGACGCCTTGCGAGACCTCGGCGCCCGGGCGGTTGAATCCGTAGAACGGTCCCGACGCGACGTCGAGGTAGAACTGCGAGCGGTCGCCGGCGACCCCGTCGCGGAAACCATCGAAGACCTCGACCGGCAGGCCACCCGGGTTGGCTTCGGTCTGCACCATGATCGGCGGAACCGCCCCTATGAGAACGGCTTTCGCAACGCGATCGGCACCGTGGCGTGCGATGTAGCGGGCCACCTCACCACCGCCCGTCGAGTGGCCGACATGGATGACGTCGCGCAGGTCGAGATGTTCGACGACCGCCGCGGCGTCGGCAGCGTAGTGGTCCATGTCGTGGCCGTCGCCGACCTGCGTCGAGCGTCCGTGGCCGCGGCGGTCATGGGCGATGACCCGGTAACCCTGCTGAACGAAGAACAGCATCTGGGCGTCCCAGTCATCGGAGCTGAGGGGCCAACCGTGGTGGAACATGATCGGCTGACCGCTCCCCCAGTCCTTGTAGAAGATCTCGACCTCGTCGGTCGTGGTGACGAATGGCATGGCGGATTCCTGACGGTCGTGCCGGTGAGGGCGTTGATCGATGACCGCTCAAGCGTCGCCCGCGGGAGGGATTCATAGCCTCCGTCAAGTGACTGCATTCCGATTCCTGGACCGACTCAGGTCAGTAGGACTTCAGAAGGGCGGAGGTCCGTCCATCTGCTGACGTCGCTCGCGTTCCCGCTGGTTGCGGGCACGTTCGGCTCGCCGGCGCGCGTGTTTTTGTGCGAGCCGGTTGGTGGCGGGCGGGGTGTCGTCGCCCGTGAGGACCCGTGGTGTGGGTGGGGCTTGGGGTGGCTGTTCGTAGCGAATTCGGCGCAGGTTCGGGAACGAGTCTTCGAGATTCTCGGCGTCACCGGGGATGACGAACCCCTCCGGAGTGCGGTATTCGGTGACCAGGCGACCCTCGTCGTCGCGATACTGGACATCGACCCAATCACCGAAGGTCTTGTGCAGGTGCCCGAACCGGCACTTGGCGTTGAGATTCTCGCTCGACGTCGACCCACCCTGGGCAGGGTTGGTGCGGTCGTACTCGGTGACATGGTCGAGATCGGAGTCGAAAGCCGAACATCCGCAACCGGGTTCGGTGCAGTAACCGTCACGAACACGCACGAAGTCCGCGCAGGCAGTGGTCGGCCGGTACGGATCGGCCGATTGCGCACCGGGATAGACGATCACCGCATCACTCGAGGAGGTGCCGGCCGAGTCCTCGGCGACAACGCGGGCCGGTGGTGTGCGTACCGGGGTGACGGGTTTGATGGTTGCGTCGGGTCGCTGGGCGAGGTCGCGGACGTGCTTGTCGGAGACGATCCCGTGGCCGTCGACCCAACCGATCCCTGGTGCCCCGGCGAGA
>NZ_JSYC01000021.1:0-61508 GCF_054823965.1 Gordonia sp. GN26
GGCTCGCTTCGCTCGCACCTCAGGGAGCAGGGGCCGCGTGCGCGCACCTCAGGGAGCGGGGGCCGCGTGCGCGCACCTCAGGGAGCAGAGCGGCGTGCGCGCACCTCAGGGAGCAGGGGCCGCGCTCGCATTTCGAAGAGCAGGGGCCGCGGGCGCGCACGTCAGTAGGGGCCGCGGGCGCGGCTCAGTGAGCGCGGGTCGTGCGCTCGTTCCCCGATTGACTACTTCGCCGCCGGCCAGGGGGCGATGGGATTGCCCTGCCAGCGGGTGTGCGCGGGCACGACGTCTCCGCGCATGACCAGCGAAGCTGGTCCGACGGTTGCCGATTCGCCCAGCCCCGACGCCGGGAGGGCGACGCAGTGCGGGCCGAGCGTCGCGCCGGCGTCGAGGGTGACGCGGTCGATGGCCATCACACGGTCGTGGAAGAGATGGGTCTGGACGACGCAACCGCGCTGGACGGTCGCGCCGTCGCCGAGGCTGACCAGATCGGCCTCGGGTAGCCAGTAGGTCTCACACCAGACGCCTCGTCCGATCCGGGCGCCGAGCAGGCGCAGCCACAGATTGAGGATCGGTGTCCCGGTGGCGGCGTTGGCGAACCACGGCGCGGCCACGGTCTCGACGAAGGCGTCGGACAGTTCGTTGCGCCAGACGAAAGAGCTCCACAGCGGGTGCTCGCTGACGGTGATGCGGCCGACGACAAGCCATTTCGCGGCGGCTGCGATGCCGCAGGCGACGGCGCCGACCCCGAGCAGCAGCAGTCCGCTGACCAGCGCGGCGACGCCGTAATGCACGTGGACGGCCACAGACTGCAGCGCGATCAGCATGCCGACGCCGAGTCCGAACGACACCATCACCGGGATGAGGCGCAGGGTCTCGATGACCGAACGCGCGATTTTGAGCTTCGTCGGCGGATCGAAGGTGCGCGAGGTGTCGGTCTCGGTGGCGGTGCGGCGCAGGCGGACCGGGGGACTGCCCAGCCAGCTCGACCCCGACTTGGCCCGATTCGGGGTCGCCGACAGCACGGCCACCAGGCCGTTCTTGGGCACTTTCCGGCCCGGGCCGGTCATCCCCGAGTTGCCGAGGAACGAGCGCTTGCCGATCTTCGCCTCGTCGATGTGCAACCAGCCGCCGCCGAGCTCGTATGACGCGACCATCGTGTCGTCGGCCAGGAAGGCGCCGTCGCCGATGGTGGTGAACCGCGGCAGCACCAGTGCGGTCGAGATCTCGGTGCCCTTTCCGACCTTGGCGCCCAGTACGCGGAACCAGATCGGCGTCAGCAGGCTCGCGTAGAGCGGGAAGAGGTAGGTGCGCGCGGCGTCGAGGAGGCGTTCGGTCAACCAGACCTGCCAGCCGACCCGCGACCGCACCGGGTGGTAGCCGGTGCTCAGGCCCAGCGATGCCAGTCGCACCAGCACGGCGGTGATCGCGGCGAAGACGACCAAGCTGGTGAGGGTCGCCGCCGGCAGGAGGATCACGGCGCGGATCGCGACGTCGCGCAACCGATCTGCCGACAGCGCCCACAGGCCGAGGACGGCGAGGCCCGCGGCCAGCGAGACCAGGGGGATCGCGGCCAGCACCAGCGACGACAGCCCGTAGACCGGTACCCAGGCCCGCGCGCGCGGCGGCCGGTGGTCGGGCCACGGGTGCGCGGCCTTGCCGACTTTGATCGCGGGTGAGCCGGCCCAGTGCTGGCGCGCCTTCACCCGGCCGAACACCGCCGAACCTGGTGCGACGACGGCGTCGCGTCCGACGACCGCGCCCGGCATGAGTGTCGACCGCGCACCGATGGACGCCCCGCGCTTGATCGCGATCTCCCCGATGTGCACGACGTCGCCGTCGATCCACCAGCCGGCGAGGTCGACCTCCGGTTCCACCGACGCGCCCTCGCCGACCGTCAGCAGTCCGGTGACCGGAGGAATCGTGTGCAGGTCGACGTCGCGGCCGATCCGGGCCCCGAGCGCCCGGGCGAGGTAGATCATCCACGGCGCACCGGACAGGTTTGCCGCGCCGCTCGCGTCGAGGAGTCGTTCGGCCACCCACAGACGCACGTGCACGCTGCCGCCGCGCGGGTACTCACCCGGCGCGACGCCCGAGAGGAGCAGCCGGGAACCCAACGCGGCCATGCACATCCGGCCGGGCGGGGTGATGAAGATCAAGAAGGCGACGAGCAGGACCCACCAGTTCACCTCGACCAGCCACGGGACCGAACGATCCAACCGTTCGGCCACGACGACACCCAGGTTGTTCAGCACTCCGAGCCAGGTCACCCACTGCAGACCGGTCAGGGTCGTCAGCGGAACGGTCAGCGCGAGTTGGGCGAGACCCGTCGCTCGTGGCGTGGGTGCCACATCGCGTTCGACGATGCTGGTCGCCGGGCGGCGCGCGTCGAGCATCTCCGCCATCGACCCCAGTCGGGGATGGTCGTAGAGATCGGCGACGGAGATGTCGGGGTGGCGTCCGCGGATCGCGGTCACCAGTTGCGCGGCCGCGAGTGAACCACCGCCTTCGGCGAAGAAGTCCACGTCGGGATGGGTGATCCGGATGCCGAGCACATCGGTCCACAACTGGGCCAGCCACAGCTCGGTCTCGCTGAGTTCGACGTCGTCATCCACTGGTCTGCTGCTGCCCGGCAGGGGCCAGAGCAGCGCATCACGATCAACCTTTCCCGAAGTGCGCGTGGGCAGTTCGTCGACGAGAGCGAGGGTCGGGACCATCGCGGCGGGCAGGTGGCGGGTGAGTTCGGCGTGCGCTGCCGAGACGTCGAAGTCGGGGTCGGCGGAGACGAGATAACCGACGAGCAGGCTGTTGCCCGCCGCGGACCTGCGCACCGCGGCAGCAGCTCCGCTCACGCCGGGCAGATTCTGCAGGGCGTTGTCGATCTCACCGAGTTCGATGCGCCGACCGCCGACCTTCACCTGGTCGTCGGCGCGACCCATGAAGGCCAGCCCTGCGGGATCGAGGCGCACGAGATCGCCACTGCGGTAGGCGCGTTCCCATCCCAGCGTGGGCATCGGCGCATACTTCTCGGCGTCCTTGACCGGGTCGAGATAGCGGGCCAGCCCGACCCCGCCGATGACCAGCTCGCCGACCTCGCCCTCGGCGACGGGGTTGCCGTCCGCGTCGACGACCGCGAGATCCCAACCGCGCAAGGGCAATCCGATGCGCACTGGACCGGGTCCGCCGAGAAGGGCGGCACATGCGACGACCGTCGCCTCGGTGGGGCCGTAGGTGTTCCAGACCTCGCGACCGGGCACCGCCAGGCGGTCGGCGAGTTCGGGTGGGCAGGCCTCGCCGCCGAAGATCAACAGGCGCACCGCTTCCAGGGCCTCCGGCGGCCACAGAGAGGCCAAGGTCGGCACGGTCGAGACGACGGTGATGTCGCGGGCCACCAGCCACGGGCCCAGGTCCATGCCGCTGCGCACCAGCGAACGGGGTGCCGGGACGAGGCAGGCGCCGTTGCGCCAGGCGAGCCACATCTCCTCGCACGAGGCGTCGAAGGCCACCGAGAGGCCGGCCAGGACACGGTCACCGGGCCCGATCGGTTCGTCGGGCAGGAACATGTGCGCCTCGGCGTCGACGAATGCCGCCGCGTTACGGTGGGTGACCGCCACGCCCTTCGGTGTCCCCGTGGAGCCCGAGGTGAAGATGATCCACGCGTCGTCGTCGGGGGTCGGCCGTGCCGGTGCCGTGGCGGTCCCGGTGGCGGGTTTCGTCGGGCGAGGGCCGTCGGCGTCGACGATGGCATCCACCCCGGCCTCGCCGAAGACGAGTTCGGCACGCTCCTCGGGGTCGTCGGCGTCGACCGGGACATAGGCGGCGCCGGCGTAGAGGGTGGCGAGGATCGCGACATAGAGATCACGCGAGCCGGAGGGCATCCGGATGCCGACGCGGCTGCCGTGGCCGACGCCGACCTCGGCGAAACGCGCGACGGTGCGTCGGATCAGGGCCAGCAGCTGGCCGTAGGTGAGGGTGACGTCGCCGTCGTCTATCGCGGGAGCGTCGGGGTGCGCCCGGGCGGTCGCGGTGAGGACCTCGCAGAGGGTGCGCGGATCGTCTGCCTGCGCGGACAGCAGGAACTGCGGGGGTATCTGCTCCTGCGTCACGGCCACCGTCTTGTCACGAGTTCGAGAATATAGCGGACCCCGGTGGCCGGCAGGGGGCGGCTTGGTGAATGTTTTGCTCGGCGTTTACCGGTTATACGGGGGGTGCCGGGGTGTAGCTTCGGCTGAGACCAGGAGGAATCCCATGCCCATCGTTCACCACCGGCGGCCGAGCCTCCTGTCGTATCCCATCTGGTTCGGCTCGCGCGTGTTCCTGAAGCCACTGCTCACGCTGTGGCCGATCAACAAGGCGGGCATGGCCGGACTGTTCCTCATCGATCGCGTCGTCGCCGTGGGACCCAAGCCCCGCGGTGTGGTGCGCGAGCAGCTGACACTCGCCGGGCGATCCACCGAACTGGCCATCCCGGCCGGCCCCTCGCGCCGCGACAGCGACACGGCGATGCTGTACCTCCACGGTGGGGCCTTCGTGGTGTGCGGTCTGGGTACACACCGTTCCATCGCCGCGCGACTGGCCAAGGCCTGCGAGGTCCCGGTCTTCTCGCTCGAGTACCGGCAGCTCCCGCAGGCTGGCGTGGGCGCGTCGGTGGCCGACGCCGTCGACGCCTATGCCGAGCTCATCAACGAACGCCACTACCGGCGGGTCATCGTCGCCGGCGACTCCGCGGGCGGATTCCTGGCCGCGAAGGTCGTCGAGGCCGCCGTCGAACGCGGACTCCCCGCTCCGGCCGCACTCATCGGCTTCTCCCCGCTGCTCGACGTCGACCTGGGTACCAACCCGGACCGGTCCAGCCGCTCCGACGCCTACCTGCCGAAGTCGAAGATGGCCAAGCTGGCGCCCCAGTTCGATCGCGGTCCCGTACCGCTGACCGGGGTACGCCGCATCGCCGACCTCGACCCGGTCGAGTTCCCGCCGACGGTCATGGTCACCGCCGAGGGGGAGATGCTCGAACCGGACGTCATCGGCCTTATCGAGACCCTCGACGAGGCCGGCATCGAGGCCCTCGCCCACAGCTACGCTTGGCAGGTACACGCGTTCCCGGTGCTGACCTCGCACCATCCGGAGACCATTCACGCGATCCAGGTGACCGCGGCATTTGCGAAGCAGGCGATACGAGAGGGCAAGAGCGCTGACGACCGAGAGGACCAACGGGCCGGCTGACGGAGCAGGCGCCGGACCCGGCAAGGGTGCGCCGCCGCCCGCCGCACCATCTGCCGCCCCGCCCGGCGCGGTCGACGCGCGCTTCACCCTCGCCGCCGAGCGCACGCTGCTCGCATGGGTGCGCACCGCCCTCGGGTTCATGGCCGCCGGGATGGCGATCGTCTACCTGGCCCCGGACATCGACAACCCGGTCCTCGAACTGGTGCTGGGGCTCGTCCTCGTCGCCCTGGGCTGCTCCCTCGCGGTGATCGGTGCGTGGCGCTGGCGTCGCACACTGCGCGTGCTCCAACGCGGTGGGCAGATGCCGGGCCCGGCCCAGGTCCTGTTCGTCGTCACTGCGATAGTGGTGGTGGCCATCCTGATCGCGGTCGTCGTCGTGATCCAGGCGTGATCGAGTCCAGAACTGATCGCCAGCAACCGTTCTATCCAGGAGTTCCCGTGAGTACCGGCCCCGACTTCTCCCGCGGCGCGCAGACACTGTCGACGACGATGACCAGCATCGGTGCGGCCATCCTCATCGTCTGCATCGGCTGGCTTACCGTCGGCTGGTGGCAGGACGGCCGCTGGTTCTGGGTGGCCGTCGGTATCGCCGTCATCGTGGTCAACATCGTGCTGATCGCCATGCAGATCCGCCGCCGCCTGAGCGAGCGCGTCAACGATCCGAAGAAGCCCCGCCGCCCGCTGATCGACACCTTCGACGATCTCGAAGACGAGCAGTAGCCCAGCTCCCTGAGGTGCGCGGGGGCGCCACCACTGCTCCCTAGGTGCGAGCGAAGCGAGCCACGAAGGGCCGGCGACGTCATCTCGCCAGGCCTTCGTGGCTCGTCGCTTGCGCTCCTCACACCTCAGGCAGCGGTGGTCGGGTCGCTGCTCTCGATCGGGCAGCGGTGGTCGGGTCGCTGCTCTCAGTCGGGGAGCGGTGGTTGGGTCGCTGCACTCGATCGGGCAGCGGTGGTCGGGTCGCCGCGCGACTACGCCGTGAGTGGGTCGTCCTCGTCCCCGTCGTCGGCGAACTGGGTGCGGTAGAGCTCGGCGTAGCGACCGTTGCGCGCGAGGAGCGTCGGATGATCACCGCGTTCGACGACGCGACCCGCTTCGAGCACCACGATCTGGTCGGCGGCGCGGATCGTCGACAGGCGGTGCGCGATGACGATCGAGGTGCGGCCCTCGAGGGCCTCACCCAATGCTTCCTGAACCGCGGCCTCCGAGGTCGAATCCAGATGTGCGGTCGCTTCGTCGAGGATCACCACCGACGGCTGTGCGAGCAGCAGACGCGCGATGGTCATCCGTTGCCGCTCACCGCCGGAGAGACGGTAGCCGCGTTCGCCGACGATCGTGTCGAGTCCGTCGGGTAACGACTTCACCAGTTCCTCGAGGCGTGCTCGACGCAGCGCGTCCCAGATCTCCTCGTCGGAGGTGTCGGGCCGTGCGAGAACGAGATTGGCGCGGATGGTGTCGTGGAAGAGGTGTCCGTCCTGCGTGACCAGTCCGACGGTGCGATGCACGGACGCGATCTGCAGGTCCCGGATGTCGACGCCGGCGAGCTGGACCGAGCCCTCGTCCACGTCGTACAACCTCGTGGCGAGACTGGCGATGGTCGACTTGCCGGCACCCGAACTGCCGACGAGGGCCACCATGCTGCCCGCCGGGACATCGAGATCCACATGGTGCAGAACCGTCTGCCCGGCCCGATTGTCCAGCTGGGCAACCTCTTCCAGGGATGCGAGCGAGACCTTGTCGGCCGACGGGTAGGCGAAGGAGACGTCGTCGAAGCGCACCGACACCGGTACCGGCCGGCCGCTCTCGGTGCCGGGGACCGGGCGGGCATCGGGGGCGTCGACGATCAGCGGGGTCAGGTCGAGGACCTCGAAGACGCGCTCGAAACTGACCAGCGCGCTCATGATCTCGACCCGGGCGTTCGCCAGGGCGGTGAGCGGTGCGTACATCCGGGTCAGCAACAGCGCGAGGGACACGACCGCGCCCGCCGACAGATGTTCGTGCACCGCAAGCCATCCGCCGAGACCGTAGACCAGTGCGAGCGCGAGCGCCGACACCAGGGTCAGGGCGGTGAAGAAGTAGGCCTGCAACATGGCTCGCCGGACACCGATGTCGCGCACACGATCTGCGCGGTCGGCGAACTCGCGGGATTCCAGGTCGGGCCGTCCGAACAGCTTCACCAGGGTGGCGCCGGGTGCGGAGAACCGTTCGGTCATCTGCGTCGACATGCGGGCGTTGTGCTCGGCCGCCTCCCGCGACAGGGCGGCCATCCGGCCTCCCATCCGACGCGCCGGGATCACGAACACCGGGAGCAGTACCAGAGCGAGAATCGTGATCTGCCAACTGATGTAGATCATCACGCCGAGCGTCAGGGTGAGCGTCACGAAGTTCGACACCACACCGGACAGGGTGTCGCTGAAGGCGCGCTGCGCACCGATCACGTCGTTGTTGAGCCGGCTCACCAGCGCTCCGGTCCGGGTCCGGGTGAAGAAGGCGACGGGCATGCGCTGGACATGGTCGAAGACCGCGCGCCGGAGATCGAGGATGAGACCCTCACCGATGTTCGACGACAACCAGCGGACACCGATGCCGGCCGCGGCCTCGGCCACCGCGATCAGTGCGATCGCCACCGCCAGCCCGACGATCATCGACTCGGCGCCGTTGTCGGTGATGAGGTTCACGACGCGCCCGGCGAGGAGCGGGGTCACCACGGTCAGGACCGCGGTGAAGACCGACAGCACCAGGAACAGTACGATCCGCCGTCGGTGCGGGCTCGCGAACCCGCCGATGCGCCGCAGCGTCGCGCGTCGATCTCCCCGTAACCGCTTACCGTCCGGCGAGGTCGACGACTTGTACATCATGTCCCAGGCGACCGACTCCATACTCATGTCGCCCAGGGTAGAACTTAAAGTTCACTTGAGGTCCAATCGTGCGGCGGGATGCCCGGATCGGACGGGACGACCGGCACTCTCATCGATGCTCTAGGTTGGTAACTGAGGTCACAGCGGCGATCACGATCAGCGGATCGACCGGGGAAAGGTCGGCACGGCCGACGGTTAGGGGCGAGGCTCATGGCAGAACTCAAGCTCGGTTTCAAGGCGTCGGCGGAGCAGTTCGATCCGCGCGAGCTGGTGGAGATCGCGGTCGCAGCCGAAGAGCACGGGCTGGACTCCGTCGCGGTGAGCGACCACTTCCAGCCGTGGCGGCACAACGGCGGCCACGCTCCCTTCTCGCTCGCGTGGATGGCGGCCGTCGGTGAGCGCACCAAGCGCGTCCAGATCGGCACGTCGGTCATGACCCCGACCTTCCGCTACAACCCGGCCGTCATCGCCCAGGCCTTCGCGTCCATGGGCTGCATGTACCCGGGCCGGATCATGCTCGGTGTCGGTACCGGCGAGGCCCTCAACGAGTACGCCACCGGATTCCAGGGCGAGTGGCCCGAGTTCAAGGAGCGCTTCGCCCGCCTGCGCGAGTCGATCAAGCTCATGCGCGAACTGTGGACCGGCGAAGAGGTCAACTTCGACGGCGAGTACTACCACACGCAGGGCGCCTACATGTATGACGTTCCGGAACAACCGATCCCGGTGTATGTCGCCGCCGGCGGTCCGGTCGTCGCCCGCTACGCCGGACGCTCCGGCGACGGCTTCATCTGTACTTCGGGCAAGGGGGCCGAGCTCTACACCGAGAAGCTGTTGCCTGCGGTGAAGGAAGGTGCGGAGAAGGCCGAACGCGACTTCGACGCCATCGACAAGATGATCGAGATCAAGATCTCCTACGATCCGGATCCCGAACTGGCGCTGGAGAACACGCGCTTCTGGGCGCCGCTGTCGCTGACCCCCGAGCAGAAGCACAGCGTCAACAGCTCCACCGAGATGGAACGCCTCGCCGACGAACTGCCCATCGAGCAGGTCGCCAAGCGCTGGATCGTGGCCTCTGACCCCGACGAGGCTGTCGAAAAGGTCAAGTTCTACACCGACGCCGGACTCAACCACCTCGTCTTCCACGCCCCGGGTCACGATCAGCGTCGCTTCCTGGAGAACTTCCAGCGCGACCTGGAACCGCGCCTGCGCAAGCTCGGCTAGTTCCCCTGCCCTTGGCGGGGGCGTCGTCGTGTTCGCGCTGGGGTGTTTCCTTCGCGCGGGCAGGACTACCTCCCGCGGGTGCCAGCCAATAAGCGCGAGGGAATTGGGCCCGCGGCAGGGGGAACGTCACGCGCGAACGGCTGAGCGCGTCCCCGCCGGCTGAGCTTGTCGAAGCCTACGAGATCGGTTGCAGCACCGCGGCGTCGAGGAGTTCGAGCACGCGCCGCACCGGCGGGAGGTCGTGTGCGCTCTGGCGTACACGCACCCGGATCGCACGGGTCGGAGTGGGGTCGACGATGGGGATCGCCACCACCCCCGGGGGCAGGTCGGTCAGGGCGAGCTGCGGTACCACCGTGAGGCCGACCCCGGCGGCGACGAAGCGGATCGCCGTCGGGTAATCCTGTGTCTCGATGCTGAAGTCGGGGACGAAGCCGACGGACGTGCACGCGCTGAGGAGTGCTTGACGGCACGGGCCGCGCGCGACGTCGTTGTCGACCCAGGGCACCTGGGACAGCTCCCGCAGGGTCACCGACTCGTACGCCGCCCACGCCGAATCGGCCGGTACCACAGCGTGATACGGGTCGGACGTCAGCGGGCGGCTGACGAACCCGGCGGGGTCGGGAACGGGGCGCTCGGTGTCCTCGACGTAGATCTCCACATCGGGCGAGGCCGTGGCCGCCGAGACGAGCTCGATGAGCCGCAGATCGAGTCGCAGGCCGGGGAACTCGCGCGAGATCGTGGCCACGATCGGCGGGATCCAGGCGGCGCCCGCGGAGGCGAAGTAGTTCATGCGCATCTGCCCGAGCCGCCCATCGCGCAGTTCTGAGATCAGCCCGTCCACCCGGGAGAGTTCCTCGAACACCCCTTCGGATTCGGCGGCGAGGATGGTGCCGGCCTCGGTGGGGACGATCCCACGGCCGTCACGCTCCACCAGGGTCAGTCCGGTCTCGCGCTGAAGGGTGGCGATGTGCTGGCTCACCGCGGATGGCGTGTAACCCAGGGCATTCGCCGCTCCGCCGATGGAACGCTCGCCGATGACCGAGCGCAGAACACGGAGGCGGTGGATGTCGACCATGGAATTGACGATACAGCCGGACTTAACAAAGTGGTAGAAACTTTCACTTGTCCTGAAGTGCTTCATGGCGGACGCTGATTGACATGACCTCGCGCCCCTCGTCCCCCTCTCTACTCGGCGTCTCGCTCCCGGCGTTGGCCGCCCTCATCACCGTCGTGCTGTGGGCGTCGGCGTTCGTGGGCATCCGGGCGCTGGGTGACTCCTTCTCGCCGGGGGCGATGGCGTTCCTGCGATTACTCGCGGCGGTCGTCCCGCTCACGGTCATCGTGCTGGTGGTGCGGTTGCGGCGACGCAGCGCCGCCGACGGCCGTCCGCTGGTCCCCGTGTTCCCGCGTGGACGCGCGTTGATGCTGGTCATCGCATATGGCGTCGCCTGGTTCGCCGGTTACACCATCCTGCTGAACTGGGCGGAACAGCATCTCGACGCCGGTACCGCGGCGCTGCTGGTGAACCTGGCGCCGATCCTCGTCGCCGTCGCTGCCGGTCTGTTCTTCGGCGAGGGGTTCCCGAGGCATCTGGTGATCGGCATGACCATCGCGTTCGCCGGCGTCGTGCTGATCGCCACGGGCGGATCCGCCACCGCCGACGCACATGCCGACTGGCTCGGCGTGCTCCTCGGGATCGCGGCTGCGGTGCTCTACGCCTCGGGCGTGCTCATCCAGAAGTCCGCGCTCCGTTCCGTCGACGCGCTGACCGCAACCTGGCTCGGTGCGCTCGCGGGTCTCGTCGCAACGCTCCCGTTCGCGCCGGCAGCAGTCTCCGAACTCGCCCACGCCGATGCCTCCGCGATCGTCGCGGTGATCTACCTCGGCGTCGGGCCCACCGCCATCGCCTTCTCCACCTGGGCATATGCGCTCGCCCGTACCGATGCCGGTGCCATGGCCGCGACGACCCTCGTGGTCCCGGCGATCGTCATCCTGATGTCCTGGGCGCTTCTCGACGAACTGCCGACCGGCGTCGGGATCATCGGCGGCGTGCTCTGCATCGGCGGGGTGGCGATCGCCCGTCAGTTGCTGCCGCGAACCCGCCGGAGCGGACGTGTCGCCGCCCCTCGCTCTCACCCGGCGAACGACAAGGCGCTTGGTGCGGACCTCGAGACGGAACCCTGGGGCGCCGGCAGAAGCGCGAGTTCCACGTAGCGCCACCGATGCAAAGTGGCGATTCTTCTTCGACAACGGCGACCAGGACGGCCACACCCCATCCCGATTCGATAAGTTCTCCGCATGGATCGTGACCGCATGGTGGATGTCGGAGTGGGACTCGTCTCCCGCTTCGGCGCCAAGACGTTGAGTCTGACGTCCGTGGCGCGTCACGCAGGTGTCGCCCGGGCGACCGCCTACCGCATGTTCGGTGGACGGAATGCGCTGGTTGCGGCGATCGTCGACCGTGAGGTCTCCCTGCTGCGGGTGAAGCTGCGAGAGTGGTCGGCCTCGGCGCCCGACGCCGCGGGCAAGGTCCGCGCACAGGTCGTGAACGTGCTGCCCTACATCCGCGAACACGAGGCGCTGCAGTACGTGCTGCGCAAGGAGCCCGAGGAGATCGTGCGCGCGCTGGTCGCGACGAGCGACTCGTCGGGTCCCACCCTCATCCACCAGATCGTCGACCAGACGCTGCCCGATCTCGATCCGACGATCCGGGACCAGCTCGTCCCGGACCCGCGCGGGGCCGCGGAGTTCCTGGTGCGGACGATCTACTCGCTGATGCTCATCCCGGACAGTTCGCTCACCGACGAGCAGATCGCCGATCTCGTCGTACGGGCGGTAGTCAAGAACGAGGAGTGATCGCACGATGACCGGGAACCAGGAGTCCACCGCGGACGAGACCGCGATCCCGGTCGTCGAGATGCGCCGGCCGCGCTGGGGCGACCCGACCCGCGTCACCGAGCTCCCCGCCGCCGCGGCCGCGTTGGCCGGCGACGCCACCGAGGATCGGGGTGTCGCGCCCGAGGCGGTCACCCCGCCCGCACCCACCGTGCCGTCGGCGGTGCGCGCCGACCTCGAGAACCTCGTCGGCGCCGAACACGTCGTCGGCTCCGACGCCGCGCGCATCCAGCACACCCGGGGCTATTCGACGCCCGACCTGTTGCGGCTGCGCGCCGGCGATGCCTCCGATGCCCCGGACGTGGTGATCTATCCCGGCGATAACGACGAGGTCGTGCGAATCCTGCAGATCTGCGCCGAGGCGAAGGTCACGGTCGTGCCGTTCACCGGCGGGACCTCGGTCGTGGGCGGTCTCGCCCCCGAGCGCGCCGGGTTCGCCGGTGTCGTCAGCCTCGATCTCCGCCGTCTCGATCGTCTTGTCGAGATCGACGAGATCTCCCGCATCGCCACCCTCCAGGCCGGCCTTCGGGGGAGTGCCGCCGAAGCGCTTCTGCGCGAGCAGGGCTGGACGCTCGGCCACTTCCCGCAGTCCTACGAGGGTGCCGGGATCGGCGGCTACGCGGCGACCCGGTCGGCGGGCCAGTCGTCGGCGGGCTACGGGCGCTTCGACGAGATGGTCGAAGGACTCGTGCTCGCCACCCCGCGCGGCACCATCGAGGTCGGAACGGCACCCCGGTCCGCGGCCGGGCCCGACCTCCGTCAGCTGATCCTCGGCTCCGAGGGCGCCTTCGGCGTCATCACCAGCGTCCGCCTACGTGTTCATCCCGCCCCGACGACCCGACTCTTCGACGGCTGGCGGTTCGACTCCTTCGCCGACGGTGCGACCGCGCTCCGTCGACTCGCGCAGGACGGCCCGCTGCCCACCGTGATCCGCCTGTCCGACGAGGTCGAGACCGCGATCAACCTCGCCGATCCCGCACAGCTCGGCGGTGAGTCGACGGGGTGCCTCGTCGTCACCGGTTATGAGGGGGAGGAGCGCGAGGTGTCCCGTCGGCGTGACGCCGCGTCGGAGGTCCTCGTCGACGCCGGTGGAACGTCACTCGGGACCGAACCCGGAGAATCCTGGCGCACAGGACGTTTCGCCGGACCCTACCTGCGTGACCCGCTACTCGACGCCGGTGTGCTGGTGGAGACGCTGGAGACGGTCACCTACTGGTCGAAGCTGCACGAGCTGCGGGCCTCGGTCACCGCGGCGATCACCGACACCCTGACCGCGTCGGGCACACCGCCGCTGGTCATGTGCCACATCAGCCACGTCTACTCCTCTGGCGCCTCCCTGTACTTCACCGTGGTCGCACCGTTCGGCACCGACCCGCTCGCCGAGTGGGCGGCGGCGAAAACCGCGGCGAACGACGCGATCCGGGCCGCCGGCGCGAGCATCACCCACCATCACGCCATCGGCCGCGACCATCGCGACGCCTACCACGACGAGATCGGCGCACTGGCGCTCGACGCCCTGCGTGCAGTGAAGGCGACCGTCGATCCCGACGGTATCTGCAATCCCGGCATCCTGATCTGAATCCCGAGGCGCCACTATGCTGGGGCGCATGGCCACCGACGCTGCCGTTACCGACCCCGCCGCTGGAGATCGAACCGCCGGGGAGGGAGGTGGTGCAGACGAGTCGACGACCAGCATCTACCTCGCGTCGGCCGAAGGGGAGACCGGGAAATCGGTCGTGGCGCTGGGCCTGTTGGCGCTGCTCGCGGCGACCGGCGGACGGGTCGGCGTCTTCCGCCCGATCATCCGTGCCGACGGCGACAGGCGGGACCCGCTGCTCGACCTCCTGATCGACTACGACTCGGTGGACGTGCCCTACGAGGACTGCCTGGGCGTGACCTACGAGCAGGTCCACGAGGATCCCGACGCCGCCATCGGCGAGATCGTCGCCCGATTCCATGCGCTGGCAACGCACTGCGACCGCGTCGTGATCGTCGGTTCGGACTACACCGACGTCGGCACCCCGTCGGAGCTGAGCTTCAACGCGCGCATCGCCGCCAATCTATCGGCCCCGATGGTGATCGCGCTGAAGGCCAACGACCGGTCTCCCGACGAGATCGCCGATCTCGCCGCGGGGCTGGTGTCCGAGGTCGGCGCCGCCCACGCCACCCCGATCGCGATCGTGGCGAACCGGTGCGACCCGGACCGACTCGACGAGATCCGGACGACGTTGCGCCGCATCGGAGTACCGAGTCTGTGCCTCCCCGAGGAGCCGATCCTGTTCGCTCCCACCATGGCCGAACTCAAGGAGGCGCTCGGCGCCACCATGTACAGCGGCGACGAGGAGTTGCTCGACCACGAGGCGTTGCGGGTGATGGTGGGCGGCATGACCGTCGAACACATCCTGGAACGCCTCACCGACGGCACGGTCGTGATCACCCCCGCCGACCGCTCCGACGTCCTCCTCGCGCTCGTGAATGCCAATACGGCGCACGGCTTCCCGCGACTGTCGGGCATCATCCTCAACGGCGGGCTCAAACCGCACCCGATGATCGAGGCGTTGGTGAGCGGACTCAAACCGACGCTGCCGATCATCAGCTGCCCACACGGCACCTACGACACCGCACGAACCGCGGCCCACACCCGTGGCCGGCTCAACGCGGGTTCAGCGCGCAAGATCGAGGCGGCACTGTCGCTGATGGAGACCTACGTCGATCCCGAGGTCGTCATGCGCAACCTCAATGTCGACGTCCCGTCGGTCGTCACCCCGCAGATGTTCGAGTACCGCCTCATCTCCCGGGCACGTGCGCAGCGCAAACACATCGTGCTCCCCGAGGGCGGCGACGATCGCATCCTGCGGGCGGCGAGCAGACTCCTCCGCCGCGGCGTCGCCGATCTGACACTGCTCGGCGACCCGGATGCCGTGCAGGCGAGGGCGATCGAACTCGGCCTCGACCTCGCAGAGGCCACCGTCATCGACCCGGCCACCTCGGAGTATCTGGACGAGTTCGCCCGGATCTACACCGATCTGCGCAAGCACAAGGGCATGGATCTCGAACGCGCACAAGAGAAGATGCTCGACGTCTCCTACTTCGGCACCATGATGGTGCACACCGGGCGCGCCGACGGGATGGTGTCGGGTGCGGCCCACACGACCGCCCACACCATCCGGCCGGCCTTCGAGATCATCAAGACCAAGCCGGGGGTCTCCACGGTGTCGAGTGTGTTCTTCATGTGCCTGGCCGACACAGTTCTCGCCTATGGTGACTGCGCGATCGTGCCCGACCCCACCGACGAACAACTCGCCGACATCGCCATCTCGTCGGCCGAGACGTCGGCGGCCTTCGGCATCGAGCCGCGGGTGGCGATGCTGTCGTACTCCACCGGCGCCTCCGGATCGGGCGCTGACGTCGAGAAGGTCAAGACCGCAACCGAACTCGTCCGGGAGCGCGCACCCGAGCTCCTCGTCGAGGGGCCCATCCAGTACGACGCGGCGGTCGAACCGTCGGTCGCGGCGACCAAGATGCCCGACTCCCAGGTCGCTGGCCGGGCAACCGTGCTGATCTTCCCCGATCTCAACACCGGCAACAACACCTACAAGGCCGTGCAGCGCAGCGCCGGTGCCGTCGCGATCGGGCCGGTCCTGCAGGGCCTCAACAAGCCGATCAACGACCTGAGCCGGGGCGCACTGGTGTCCGACATTGTCAACACGGTGGCCATCACCGCGATCCAGGCGCAGCAGGTCGATACCGACACCACCGCCGGAGACGTCCGTTGAGCGCCGACACCGCCGGGGCGGTCCTCGTCTTCAACGCCGGCTCCTCGTCGCTGAAATATCAACTTGTACAGCCTGATACCGGAGTGGTGATCGCGGACGGGATCGCCGAACGCATCGGCGACGCCGGGTCGTCGATGACGCACGAGCAGAACGGGGAGACGGTCACCGAGTCGGTGCCGCTGCCCGACCATCTCACGGCGGTCCGGCGAGCCGAACAGTTCTTCGCCGACAACGGCACCGACCTCGTACACGCCGGACTCGCGGCGGTCGGGCACCGGGTCGTGCACGGAGGCAGGTCCTTCTACGAGCCGACCCTCGTCGACGACTGGGTGATCTCGGAGATCAAGCGGATCTCCACCCTCGCGCCGCTGCACAATCCGGCCAACCTGGTGGGTATCGAGGCGGCCCGGACCCTGCTCCCCGATGTGCCTTCGGTCGCGGTGTTCGACACTGCCTTCTTCCACGGCTTGCCGTCGGCGGCCGCGACGTACGCCATCGACCGCGTGGTGGCGACCGAACATGCCATCCGACGGTACGGATTCCACGGCACCAGCCACGAATACGTGTCGGGCCGCGTTGCCGAATTCCTCGGGAAGGACCCCGCCGACCTCGACCAGATCGTGCTGCATCTCGGCAACGGCGCGTCGGCGTCGGCAATCTCGGGCGGACAACCCGTCGACACCAGTATGGGCATGACCCCGTTGGAGGGGCTGGTGATGGGAACCCGTAGCGGCGACATCGATCCCGGCCTGGTGCTGCACCTCCACCGCGTGGCCAAGCTGTCCGTCGACGAGATCGACACGCTGCTGAACCAGAAGTCGGGTCTGCGAGGTCTGTGCGGCGAGAACGACTTCCGTTCCATCACCGAACTGGTCGATGCCGGAGACGAGGACGCCCGCCGCGCCTACGACGTCTACATCCACCGGCTGCGGCACTACCTCGGCGCGTACACCTTCGCGCTCGACAAACTCGACGCGATCACCTTCACCGCGGGCGTCGGCGAGAACTCCGCCCGTGTCCGGGCCGACGCACTCGAGGGGTTGGAGCGTTTCGGGATCGTCCTCGACCCCGCCCGCAACACCGCCGCCGACCGGGCGGCGCGCCGGATCTCCGCAGACGACAGCGCCGTCGACGTGCTGGTGGTCCCGACGAACGAGGAACTCGCCATCGCCCGGCAGTCGGCTGCGCTCGTGGCGGAGAGTTCGTCGGCCGAGTAGTCGGTTTCGATACGGCTCGTCGCAAGCTCCTCGCCTACTCAACCGGCGGGTGACTCCGTTGGCCGAGTAGTTGGTTTCGATACGGCTCGTCGCAAGCTCCTCGCCTATTCGACCAGCGATGACTCCGCGGCCGAGTATCGAGGTCAGAACAGCGTGTTCGGCCGGACGTAGTTCGCGAGATCGACCAGCATGAACCGGTGTTCGCGGTTGTTGCGGGTCTGACGGGCGAGCTGGCGGAGGGATCTCTCGGTGCCGGTGCGGATTCCGTACTCGGTGAAGGGGAACCCCAGGAGGGTCGAGGGTTCCTTGTCCGAATCCTCTTCCTCGGGGTTGTCGTGAATCCAGCCGAGCGCGGTACCGAGCACGATCAGCAGCATCCGCGACTTACGGGGTTCGGTGTCGGGGATCTGCTCGAGTCGTCGCGCGGCCTCGACGATCTGGTTGCGGGTGACCTGCGAGGTGGGCCGGCCGTGTACCAGGGCGATGATCGCCGTTGCCCGGGCGGTGTTGAAATGCCTACTGGTGGCGGGCACTTCGTCGAGGGGACGGATCGCGCCGTCGTAGTCCCCGGCCGCCACGGCGAGGCGTGCCAGTCCGAAGGCGGCGGTCACGATGCTGTGATCGGTGAGCCACAGATCGTGATAGTGGTGTTGCGCAACGTCGTAGAGCCGGGAGATCTTCTCGGCTGACTTCCCCGACCCGTTCTCGTCGGCGAGCCACCGCCCGATCAGTTCGGCGGTACCGGCGACGGCGAGTTTCGGAGCGACCTCGCCCGGCATCGCACCCAACACCTCGTCGAAGCGTTCGTAGGCCAGTTCGGGTTCGTCGTTCATCAGTGCGCAGATGCCCATATACCACTCCACCCGCCACGAATCACCGTGGTGCTCACGGACATCGCGGAGCAGTGCGAGGGCGGTGTCGACGTCGTCGAGCTGCAGGTGGGCACGTGCCTCGGCGAGGTCGATCTCCAGCGACGGGTGGGCGTTCTTCACCGGTCGGCCGCCGAACAGCGACGCGAACCCCTCGGCGCGTGCGGTGTTGATCGAGTCGAGCGTCTGCCGCGGGTCGGACAGGGCCGCCGACGTCAGCAGACTCGCGGCGGGGTCCAGCGGATTCACCAGGGGCAGCGGGAGTGCGGTGGCGATGTCGACCGGATCGTAGAAGGCGGCCTGGTCGGGATCGAAGAAGCCGTCGACCGGGGCGAGCATCAGATCGGTGCCGAACGTCGAGCGCTGCGGGGTGAACACGGTGGACAGCGAGGGCCGGGGGACACCGGTGTGCACGGCGACCGTCTCGCGCAGCACGTTGAGTACCTGGGTGCTCATCTCCTCCGCCGAGGCGAACCGGTCGGCCGGATCGGGGGCCGTGGCACGTTGCAGCAGAAGGTAGAACGACGGGTTGTCGCGGAAGACGGCGGTCTCGTCGGGGGTCGGGAGGCCGTCGACGTAGCGCCCGTTGCGCATCTCCATCGGCACGGTCAGCACCGCGAGGGTGCGTCCGACGCTGTAGATGTCGGTGGCGACCTGCGGTCCGGTCTTCACGATCTCCGGGGCCTGGAAACCCGGTGTGCCGTAGAGGTGTCCGTAGCCGTTGATCGGTGACACCGCCCCGAGGTCGATCAGCTTGACCTCGTCGCTGCCGACCATGATGTTCTCGGGTTTGACGTCGTTGTAGACCAGGCCCACCGAGTGGAGATACCCGACGGCCAGCAACACCTCGAGGATGTAGGCGAGACCCTGTTCGACGGACAGCAGCGACTTCTCCGGGTCACCCGAGGTGATCTGCTTGAGCGTCTGACCGCCGATGTACTCCATGACGATGTAGCCGAAACGCTCACCGTCGTCGCTGATGTGCTCGACGAAGTTGTAGATCTTGACGATGCCGGGATGGTTCACCGACGCCAAGAACTGCCGCTCGGCGACCGCGACGCGCTGGGCCTCCGAATCCGAGGAGTTCAGAAGGCCTTTCAGAACGACGGGCCGGTCACTGACGTTGCGGTCGATGGCCAGGTAGATCCATCCGAGTCCGCCGTGGGCGATGGCGCCGGCGATCTCGTACTGGTCGGCGACCAGCGTCCCCTGGGCGAGGCCCGGCACGAACGAGTACCGAGCACCGCAGTTGGCGCAGTCGCCGGTGGGCGGGCCCTCGCCTTCGCCCTCGAGTCGTCCGACGGGTTTGCCGCAGCGCCAGCAGAACCGCTTGCCCTCGGCGATCACCGGATCGTCGATGACCGCGTCCTCGGGTTCGATGTCGGTGATCTTCGGCATCTCGACCAGACCGCTGCCGAGACGGCGCTCGTGGACCGGCGGGCGCCGCCGTGGTACGAGTCGCCGGCCGAGCGGGCCCGAATCCGGTTCCGGCGTCGCGCGCGTGCGGACCACCCGGTCGGTCCGGCCGTCGAAGCGATCCGGCGGCGCGATACCGACGGTGAACGCCGGTGCGGCCGCCTGTGTCCCGACATCGGGATCGGCCACGGCGCGCGGCCTGGTGGTGTCGTCGTCAGCGGTGTCGTCGGCTCCGGCCATCAGGGAATCGAGATCCGCCTTCTGCGTGCCGACCTCGACGACCTGGTCAGTGGTGCCCTCCTCGGGGGAACGGACATCGGTCGTATGATCGTCGGTCGTGCTCTCGGCCGGGTTCTCGGCGTCGGGAGCATGGGCGTCGGTGGTGTGGGAGCCGGTGGTGTGCCGGTCGGTGTCGGTCTCGTCCTCGCCCATCAGGTCGGCGAGTGAGACGCGCTGGGTACCGACCTCCTCCGGGGTCTCGGGGGTGGGTGTCTCGTGACCCTCGGGGCCGTGAGGGTCTGCCTGGGATGGTTCGCCGGCGTAGTCCATGGGCATCAGTCCCGGTAGTACGGCTGCGGGGCGCCGAATCCACTGTCGAGGATGGTGAGCCAGCGGTCGCGGATCTGCTGCCAGCGGCCGGTCGCGCGGATGCGTTCGAGAACCCCGTTCACGAAGCGGATCATGTCGTCCTCGCCCTTCGGGATGCCCACGCCGTAGAACTCCTCACCGAGGCTCGGGCCGACCACCCGGACCCACGGGTCCTGTGCGGCGAGCCCGGCGAGGATGGCGTCGTCGCTGGTGACCGCGTCGACCTGGCCCTGCTGCATGAGCACGAGGCAGTCGGCCCAGGTGGTGGTGCTGACGATCCGCACCCGCGGCTGGATGGACTGCATCCGGCCGATCGAAGTGGTGCCGCGTGCGGCGCACACCCGCTTGTCGGCGAGCTGGGAGGGTCCGACGATGTTCGAGTTGCGGAACGACAGGATGCGTTGTGACGCCACGTAATACGGGGCCGAGAACGAGATGTCGCGGAGTCGGTCGCAGGTGATGCTCATCGTCTTGATGACGACGTCGACCGTCTTGTCGCGCAACGCGTCGATGCGCTGTGCGGAACTGAGCACCTGGAACTCGACGCGGTTCGGGTCGCCGAAGATCGCCGCCGCGATCTCGCGGGCGATGTCGACGTCGAAGCCCTGGATGTCGCCGGAGATGGGGTCGCGGAAGCTGAACAGGTTGGAACCGATGTCGAGTCCGACGATGAGCCGGCCGCGTTCGAAGATGCCGGCCATCGTCGAGTTCGGCGGCATGCGACCGGGAGTGGGCATCTCGGCGGGTGGCCGCAGGGTGAGGGTCGCGTTGCACGCCTCCGAGCTCGGCGGCGGTTCGATCGGTACGTCGGTCTGCACGCCGGGCAACACCAGCGGTCCGGCGGTCGCGGTCGGAGGCGGTGCCTCCGGGGCGGGGAACCGGACGCAGCCCGTGGCAACCAGGCCCACGAGCAGGAGGACCGCGACGATCAGCGGCCGCCGCGAGCGGGCGGGGCCGGGAAGGCGGAGTCGGGGGAGGGTCATCGGTACTCCCGTATTCGGGGGGTGAGCCCGCCGACGATCGCGACCGCGGCGACGACCGACAGCAGCAGAATGCCGGTCCCGGTGAAGCCGAGCACGCGCTGGGCGGTGTTGATGTCGTCGCGGAACGACGTCCGCGCGGTGGTGATCGCGTCGACCAGGGCGGTGTCGACGGCCGTGTACGCGCGCGCCGAACTGTTGAGCCCGTCGCCGACCGTCAGCTGGCGGGCGCGGTCGAAGTCACCGGTCTGGATGTACCGGCGGACGGCGTCGTCGGTGCGTTTCCAGTCGGCCAGCGCCGTACTCACCGCGTCGAGTTGCTGATCCGACACCGATCCGGTCTCGTCGGAGCCGCGGACGTCGTCGACGATGCCGGCGATCTTGGCGGTCGTCGCGGCGAAGGTGCGTTCCAGCCCGCCCTGATCGCCGCGGCGGATGAGCGACAGGGTCTCGGCCGATCTCGCCTGCTGGGTCAGGATGCGCGCGGCGGTCAGCTCGCGCAGCGGGTCGGCGCCGTCGGTGCGGGCGTTGCTGGTGGCGGCGACCGACATCAGTCCCGCCGCCAGCAGCCATACCGTCCCCAGAGTCAGCGCGAAGATCGCGGCGACCATCCCGAGATTGAAACGACGCCGCGTCTTACGCGCGAGATACCGGGACGTCAACACCATGGCGGTGAGCAGCAGCAACAGCGGGATGTAGACCGTCCACGGCGGCCGGGTCAGCGAATGCTGCGGGTCGGCGATCGCCATCGACCGTCGTTCGTAGAGACGTTGGGCGGCCGGCAGGATCTTGTCCTGCATGAGCGACGACGCCTGGCCCAGGAAAGCCGAACCGACCGGATTGCCCAGCCGGTTGTTGGTGCGGGCCGTCTCGATGAGACCGCTGTAGACCGGGATCGACGTCGACAGGGTGTCGAGGTCCGCCGACAGGGCCCGCTCGGTCGCGTTCTCGGTCATCCCCGGTCCGGGTTCGCTCGAGGTCCCGGTCGCGAGGATCAACGACGACGAGGCGGTCGCGAGGGCGTCGGAGTAGCGTTCCCGCAGTTCCGGCGTCTCCAGACCGCCCGAGATGAACGCGGCGTTCGCGGATGCGTCGGCGATCGACAGCGAGCTGTACAGGACCTGCGCGGCCTCGGCGAGCGGCTCGGTCCGGTCGATCAGACGCTGCAGTGTCTGGGTGCGGTCCTCGAGCACGATCGAGGCGTACCAACCGGTCGTCAGGCAGCCGAGGACGAGGATGACGCAGATGATGATCAGCTTGCCCGGGGTGGTACCCGAGTAATGACGGAGAGTCTGGAACGGTGACTGCGCACGCTCGCGTGCGGTGGCGACGAGCTCTCGACGATCGGCGAGGACCTGGCGGATCGGCGGCGACGACTGGGCGGGACGGATCGTGCGACCGCCACGGGTGAGTGCCGTCCGCACGGAGGACGCATCGCCGGTCACCTAGCTGATCCCCTTCTCGAACGCTGGATCGTCTCCGGTGCGGCCGCTCGGTCGCCGGTCCCCGTGCCGACTCCCGCGACCTGAAAGAAGAAATGACTCATCAGTGTCATCGCTCACCGGGTCGTGCGTGTTTCAGCCTATGCCATCGAGGAGGGTTCCTCCGGGCATCGCGGTCGCCACGCCGACGGGTCCATCCTGAGTGGACGACACGTGTCGCCGCGGCGAAAGGGCTCAGGGTCAGCGGGCGGGCCAGTCGATGCCGTACCGCTCGGCGACCTCGTTGTGGTCGCGGTACAACCGCTTGCGCTCGCGGGTGGGCAACCGGTCGCCGAAGACGATCCCGTTCGTGTGGTCGGTCTCGTGCTGGAGACAGCGGCCCAGGGTGCCGCCCGCGGTGATCTCGATCGGTTCCCCGAATTGGTCCAACCCGCGGCAGGTGGCGGTGTCGGGACGAGCGACGTCGGTGTACGCGCCGGGCAACGACAGGCATCCCTCCCCGTAGGTGACGAGCCGTCGGTCGAGCCCTTCGGGCATTTCGAGAGACGGGTTGACGACGACGCCGGTGCGTCGGGCCCCGGTCTCGTCGGTGCAGTCGTAGACGAAGACCGCGAGGTCGACGTCGATCTGTTGTGCGGCGAGTCCGGCTCCGCGGGCCGCCGTGTTCGTTGCGAACATGTCCGCGAGGAGTTCTTGGAGGTCCGGCCCGAAATCGGTCACCTGTCGCGCCGGGTGGTGCAGGACGTGCCGGCCCCAGCGGACGATCGACCGGGCGGTGCCGAGGCGGAGGAGTTCAGAGACGGGCATGCCGTCCATGTTCCGTCGATGCGTGTCCCGAGGCAATGCCGGTGTACGTCTCACTGATTCGGCGCATCGCCCTGGCAGGTCGCGCGTGTCTCACTTACGGTGGAGGAAACCCGGCGACCGGCTCGTCGGGCTGCAAGGAGGCGTGGTGCGCGGAGACGGCGACGGCTGGGTGATCGATCCCGACGGTTCACGGTACTGGGGTGTCCACGGCGCGGCGGGTCTGCTGCTCCGGGCGCCGCTGGCCGACGGCACGACAGGCGTTCTGCTCCAGCATCGCGCCGCGTGGTCCCACCAGGGCGGAACCTGGGCTCTGCCCGGCGGTGCGCGGGACTCCCACGAGGGTGCCATCGACACCGCGATGCGAGAAGCCGAGGAAGAAGCCGGCATCGACAGTGCGGACCTGCGGGTCGTCGCCGCCGTCGTCACCCACGAGTCACCGGGCGGCTGGACCTACACGACGGTCATCGCCGAGACCGACGAGCCGGTGCGCACGGTCGCCAACTTCGAGTCGACGGAACTGCGCTGGGTCGAAGAACAGCACGTCGATCAGCTCCCGCTGCATCCGGCGTTCGGCCAGGCCTGGCCCACGCTGCGCGAGCGGATCGCCGCACTCGACCCGCAGGGCTAGGAGCCGAGCAGCCGGTTGGCTGCAGAGATCAGGGCGGCGATGTTCGCCTCGTCGCCGGTGCTGCCCTCGCCGAAGGCCCACGCCTGCCGGCCGTTGTTCTCACACAGCAGGAACGTCGCGATCGCCCCGCCGACCTCGCGCTGGTGCAACCGCAGGATCTGAACGGGCGCACCGAGGTCGTACAGGATCGACGTCATCGCGCCGAGCGGTCCGGCGGCGACAGCGCTGCACGACATGATGCGGTCGGCGATCGCGATGGTCGCGCGGCATTCGACGAGGTCCTGCGGCGCCGGTGCGACCGACCACGAGCCGAGGCGGATGGCACCGCCGCATGCGTACTCGTCGGTGAAGTGTTGCCAGCTCATCCCGGTGGCCTCCTCGCGCATACCTGCAGGCAGCGGGCGGCCGAAGTGCTCGGTGACGGGATCCCCCGACGGCGCGGTCGCATGCCCGTGTCGTGAGAAGGATGGGTGAGGCAGATGAAGAAGATGCATCTCGAAAACCGATTTCGATCGAAGAACGGATGACCGACTGGAGCGCGCAACCGACCCGCAGCGGGGGGTCGGTCCGAATCAGACCCCGCTGCGGCGGGTTACGAGCACGCGCTTGATGCACATCATGATCCGTCCAGGCTAGACCGCGGTGTCGGGATCAGGCAAACGGATTTCGCCCCGGCAGGCTGCTCTGAAAGCCGCCCCTGAAAACCACCCCTGGGAACCGCCCTCGAGATGCGCCCTCCAGCGGGCCGCCGACGACGATATGTCCGCGGCCCGGCTGCAGAGGGCGGATGACGGGGGCGCTTTTCAGCAGGTCGGCGCTACAACCGCCCGAGGAGGTCCGCAGCCGCGGCGGCGGGATCGGCGGCGGCGGTGATCGCCCGCACGACGACGATCCGGCGGGCACCCGCGGCAGTCACCTCGGGCACCCGGGGGGCGTCGATCCCGCCGATGGCGAACCACGGCTTGCCGGGGGACGCCTCGGCTGTCGTCGACACCAGGTCGAGGCCCGCGGCGCCGCGACCCGGCTTGGTGGGGGTGGTCCAGCAGGGACCGACGCAGAAGTAGTCGATGTCGGGGTCGGCGGCGGCAGCGGCGGCCTGCTCGGGGTCGTGGGTCGACGCGCCGATGATCGTGTCGGGTCCGACGATCCGGCGCGCCACCTGCGGCGGGAGGTCACCCTGTCCGACGTGGAGGACGTCGGCGCCCGAGAGCGCGGCGATGTCCGCCCGGTCGTTGACCGCGAGCAGCGCACCGTGGGCGTCGACGACGTCCCGCAGCGCGGCGAGGATCTCGAGTTCCTCACGGGCCTCGAGTGTGCCGAACTTCTTCTCGCCCGCCGACCCCTTGTCGCGCAGCTGCACGATGCCGACGCCCCCGGCGAGAGCGGCGCCGACGAACTCGAGCAGGTCGCCGCGCTCACGCCGCGCGTCGGTGCACAGGTAGAGCCGGGTGGAGTCCAGCCGGCGGCGCGATTCGGTGGCACGTGAGTCGGGGGTAGTCGTCACGGCGACCAGGCTAGCCCCGCGCGGGCCGGCCGGGCGTAGGGTGGACCGCGAGAACACACGGGAGCCCGGGCAGGCGGGCTGAGAGTGCGGACCCCTCCGCAGACCGTCGAACCTGATCCGGGTCATTCCGGCGAAGGAAGGTGATCTGACTTGAGCGACACCCCAGCACGATTCGACCCTGCGCTCACCGTCGTCGGCGGTGGCGTCATCGGTCTGACCTGTGCACTCGCCGCCGCCGATGCGGGCTGGCGAGTCCAGGTCATCGACGCCGGTCACGACGAGCGGGCCTCGTGGGTGGCAGGCGGCATGCTCGGTTCGCTCGGCGAGGGTCATCCGGGTGAGGAGGCCGCGCTCGCGCTGTCGGTCGAATCGGTGCGGCGCTGGCCGACGCTGGTGAAGCGCCTCGACGGCCCCGCGATCGTGACGGCCACCGATTCCCTGTTCGTCGCCGGTTCGGCGGCCGACGCCGAGTACCTGCGCCACCTCGCCGACTTCGTCTGGGCCAACCAGCCGCGCACCGACGCCACGCTCAGCGCGGTGACGGGTCGTGAGATCCGTTCGCTGGAGCCGTCATTGAGTTCGCGACTCATCGGCGGGTACCGGGCGGTCGGGGAGTGGTCCATCGACAACCGGCGACTGCTGGGGACCCTGCGCAGCGCCGGAACCGCGGCCGGGGTGCGGTTCACGGAGGCGCGGGTGGAAAGCCTCGCCGACGCGTGCGAACTCACGGGTCCACGAGATCAGATACTCCTCGCCGCCGGACTCGGCACCACGGCATTGCTTCCCGATGTGCGCCTCCACGCGGCGAAGGGCGAGATCCTCCGATTGCGCCGGACGCGATGGTCGGTCCCGCCGCCCGGACACGTGGTCCGTGCCCGACTCCACGGTCGGGCAGTGTACCTGGTCCCGCGCGAGGACGGGATCGTGGTCGGCGCAACGCAATACGAGGCCGGGGACTTTCATGATCACGTCCCGCAGGCCGGCGGCGTGGCGGATCTGCTCGCCGACGCGATCGAGGTCATGCCGGGGCTGCGTACCTACGAACTGACCGAGGCGGGAGCTGGATTACGTCCGTGCACCGCCGACGGCCTACCCATTGTGGAGCGGATCGACGACCGCACGGTGGTCGCGGCCGGCCACGGCCGCAACGGCATCGTCCTCGCACCGGGCACGGCGGACAAGGTGCTCGGGATTCTGGAAGGAGCATCAGCGTGACCATCACCGTGAACGGAGAGGACCTCGACGTCGGCGTCGACGAGTCGGTGAAGGATGTCGTGAGCCGGCTCGGGTTGCCGGACCGCGGGATCGCGGTCGCCGTCGACGGCGCGGTCGTACCGCGCGGACGCTGGTCGTCGCACACGATGACCTCGGGCGCGGTCGTGGAGATCGTGACGGCGGTGCAAGGTGGTTGAGACCGGCATCATCGACGGCGCAGTCGTTTCCGAGGCCGACCCGCTCCGGATCGCCGGACGCGAGTTCTCCTCCCGCCTCATCACCGGAACCGGCGGCGCGACGAATCTCGCGTCCCTCGAGCGTGCACTCGTCGCGTCGGGCACCGAACTCACGACCGTCGCCGTGCGTCGCGTCGATGCCGCGTCCGGAACGGGTGTCTTCGACCTGTTGCGCCGCCTCGACATCGCGGTGCTGCCCAACACTGCCGGATGCCACACCACCGCCGAGGCGGTGCTCACCGCACAGTTGGCACGCGAGGCGTTCGAGACGAATTGGGTCAAACTCGAGGTGGTGGCCGACGATCTCACCCTGATGCCGGATGCCGTCGAACTCGTCGACGCCGCAGCCGCATTGGTGTCCGACGGATTCGTGGTGCTCGCGTACACCAACGACGATCCGGTCCTCGCCGCACGACTCGCCGACCTCGGTGTCGCCGCGGTGATGCCGCTCGGCTCACCGATCGGGACTGGACTCGGAATCCTCAACCCGCACAACATCGAGATGATCGTCGACCACTGTTCCACGGCCTTCGACGATCCGCTGCCGGTGATCCTCGACGCCGGTATCGGTACCGCCAGCGACGCTGCCCGCGCGATGGAACTCGGCTGCGACGGAGTGCTTCTCGCGACCGCCGTCACCCGTGCGGAGAATCCGGAGCGGATGGCGTCGGCGATGCGGCATGCGGTGATCGCCGGGAGGCTCGCCGCACGGGCGGGTCGTATCCCGAAAAGGTTCTGGGCGCAGGCGTCGTCGCCGACGCTGGATCGCGCCTGAGCTGCCCCTGTTGCCCGATCCGAAAGAACGCAACGCACCCAGGTCCGATGCCTGAGGTGCGAGGAGCGTAAGCCGCCGGGCTGAGTAGCGACGAAGGAGCGTATCGAAGTCGACGAGCCGCGAAGGCCTGGTGAGACACCGTCGCCCACCTGACCACCGGTCGACGTCAACCCAACCGGCAGACTTCGATCGACGTCTGCCGGTCGAGTTGAGGTTCGGCAGTCGGGATCTGGGCGCTTTTCAGCGAGCGGACCCTTTCGGCCCTCACGACGGCCGGTTCACCGGACGCGGGTACTTCAGGTGTGAGGAGCGCAAGCCGCCGGGTTGAGTAGCGACGAAGGAGCGTATCGAAGACGACGGGCTTCGGAGGCCTGGTGTGTCGCAACCACCCGGCGGAGCACAGCCCGGCCGCTATGGTCGAGTCGTGTTGCGGGTAACGAATCTGACGAAGGATTTCGGGAGTCAGCGCGCGGTCGACGACCTCACCTTCGAGGTGGGGCCGGGGCGGGTCACCGGCTTCCTGGGCCCCAACGGCGCCGGTAAGTCGACGACGATGCGCATGATGCTCGGACTCGACCGCCCGACCTCGGGGACCGCGACGGTCAACGGCGTGCCGTACCGCGAGCTCGACCATCCGCTGCGACAGGTCGGTGCTCTACTCGATGCACACTGGGTCCACCCCAACCGCAGTGCGCGTTCGCATCTGCGGTGGCTGGCGGCGAGCAACCGGATTCCGAGGTCCCGGGTGGACGAGGTGCTCGAGATCGTCGGGTTGGCGTCGGTGGCCCGGAAGCGTGCCGGAGGGTTCTCGCTCGGTATGTCGCAGCGGCTCGGGCTCGCGGGTGCGCTGCTCGGTGATCCGCACACCCTGCTGTTCGACGAACCGGTCAACGGCCTCGATCCCGAGGGGATCGTGTGGATTCGGGGTTTCATGCGGCAGTTGGCCGCCGAGGGACGCACCGTCCTCGTCTCCAGTCACCTTTTGACCGAGATGTCGCTCACCGCAGACCATCTCGTCGTCATCGGCCGCGGGCGCCTGATCGCCGACTGCTCGGTCGGCGAGTTCACCGGCCGGGCCCGACAGTCGGTGCGGGTGCGCGGGCCCGAACTCGAGAAGCTGCACACCGCACTGGAAGAGGCCGGCCTCGCGCCGGCGCCCGGCGCACCCGATGCCGCGGGACGGCCGGTGATGCGGGTGCCCGACACGACGACCGACCGCGTCGGTGACATCGCCGCCGCGGCAGGCGTGACGCTGCACGAGCTCGCCGCCGAATCGGCCTCGCTGGAGGAGGTGTTCATGTCGATGACCGCACACGCCGTCGACTATCACGGGGGTGACGGCTTCCGGTCCGTGGAACCCGGCCCCGGTGGTCACGGCGGTCAGGGCGGTCACGGCGCCGCGGAAGGGACTCGGTGATGATCGGCCAGGCACTCGCGGCGGTCGACGCCGAACGCATCAAGCTGTCCAGCACCCGGGCCCCGTACTGGTGTCTCGCGATGGTGGTCGTGTTCGGCCTCGGTGTCGCGGTACTTCTCGGTTGGTTGTTGTCCGGTGGTTACGCCGACTCCGCATCGGTCGACACCCGCACCATCGACTATCTGGTCGGCGTGAACCAGTTCGGTGTCGCGGTCTTCGCGATCATGGCCGTTCTCGGCGTCACCACCGAATACCGGTTCGGCACCATCCGGCCCACGTTCGCCGCGGTGCCCCGACGGCCGCTCGTGATCCTCGCCAAGACGGTCGTGTTCGGCGGCCTCACCTTCGTGGTGGCTGCGATCGTGGGTTTCGCCGGGGTCGTGCTGGGCCAGGCGCTCACCGGCAACGGCATCGAGCTCGGTGGCCCGGACACAGTGCGACAGCTTTGGGGCACGCCGGTTTTCGCGTTGTTGTGCGCGCTGATCGGGATTTCGGTGGGCGCCCTCGTGCGGCACTCCGCCGGGGCCGTGGCGATCGTGTTGGGTTGGATGTTCGCGTTCGAACGCATCCTCTCGGTGCTTCCGCGCATCGGTGAGAACGTCACCCCGTTCCTGCCGTTCCTCAACGGGTGGAACTTCTTGTCCGGCGGGGACGACACCTTTCACTGGAATGCGTACGGTTCGTTGGCGTACTTCGCCGCGTTCACCGTAATCCTCTTGACCGCTGCAACTTTCGTGACCAGCGCTCGGGACGCCTAGTTCGCGGACCTCGATTGGCGTGCCACGTCCACGTGCTCAGGGTCGGCGACCGCGCTCCAGGCACGCGATCACCTCATCGTCGTCGACCTGACGGAAGTCCTCGTAGGAGAGTCCTACTGCCTCGAAGGGGTCGGGCATGGTCAGCACGACGACCTCGTCGACGCCGCGATCGATGAGGCGGCCAACCGAATCCGACGGTGCGGTGGGAACGGCCACGATCAGTCGCGCCGCACCGGCCGCGTCGATCGCGTCGATGGCCACCGCCATCGTCGAGCCGGTGGCGAGACCGTCGTCGACGAGCACCACAACCCGGTCCTCGACCTCGACCGGTGGCCGTCCGCCGCGGTAGAGCGCCTCGCGATCGTGCAGGATGCGCCGTTCCCGGTCGGCGACGGCGTCGAACTCGGCACGCGAGACGCCCAGTCGGCGGGGTATGTCGTCGTTGATCACCAGATGACCGGCGGTCAGGGCGCCCATCGCGAACTCCTCATGTCCCGGTGCGCCGACCTTGCGCACGACGAGCGCGTCGAGGTCTCCGTTCGTCGCATCGGCGACCTCGCGTGCGACGGGCACACCGCCGCGGGCCAGCCCGATGACCACCGGTCTCGCCGAACGCGTGTCGTCCCGAGCCCGCAGGACCTCGGCCACCCGCGTGCCGAGCACACGTCCCGCCGCGACCCTGTCGGTGAAAACACCGTCGGTGAAGTCGCGGCCGGACATGTCAGGCCCTCAGATGCGTACCGCGGGACCGACCTCGAGCTTGAAGCTCGGCAGGTCGGCCAGCCCGATGGTGGCCTCGTAGGTGCGGTCGTAGCCGGTGGAGCTGATGCGCCAGCCGTCCTCGGTCCGGCGATACGTGTCGTCGTAGAAGGCGGCCCCGATCAGCATGAACGAGAACTCGGCGACGATAACGCGGTCCTGCAGATACCAACGGCCGCGGGCGGTGTCGCCGGAGACCTCGATCTCGGGGTGGTTCACGCGGTGCTCGGTGATGACCGCGGGACCGACGTTGGCCTCCATGTATCCGACGAGCTCGTCCCGGTTGCCGAAAGACAGGCTCGCGCCGTAGTTTCCGGTCACGTCCTCGGTGAGTGTCGACGCGAACGTCGTCCAGTCCTTGGTGTCGAGTGCCCTCAGGTACCGGTACTTGAGGTTCTCGATCTCACGGAGGTCTTCGCTGTGGTTGCTCACTTGTTCCTCGTTCCGGGCAGGACGCCGGCATCGAGCACGGCCTTGACGATCGGGCGGGTTCGTTCGAGCAACTCGGAGTTGCCCGCCCACAACGACTCTCCGGCGGCGTCGGTGGTCGCCTCGATGTCGTCGTAGACTGCGGCGCCCTGCGCCGTGAGTCGATGGCCGTCGTCGACCCGCTCGGCCAGGCCGGCCTCCACCAGTCGGTCGATGCTGTCCTCCCAGTCCTGTTCGGCGTACCCGCGCGTGAGCAGCACGACGCGCTTGCCCATCACCCGGCGCTTCACCGACGGATCGGGCAGCTGCGCCTCATGGAAGACCGCGGCGTCGAAGCCGTTGAGTCCGTGGAGGACGAGAGCGGCGATGTGATTGTCGCCCCGCCACTCCCGGAGTACGGCGATCGCCTGCCACAGTCGCAGGCGCGGTGTGTCCGGCGTCGGCGCTGACGCCCACGCCGCAGCGAGGGGACGACCGCCGAGCGGTAGGTCGGTGGCGAGCCGGGTGTACTCGGAGGCGAGTTCGTCGAGGAGGGCGTCGTCGGCGGAATCGCCGAGGATCTGCCGCAGGGAATCGTCGAGCATCGCGTGGCGGCGTTCGTGGACCCGGTCGAGGCCGGCGTCGACCGCGGAGTTCCACGACCTGGCGACCAGGTCGGGGTTGAAGTTGTAGAACGCGGCGGAGACGACCGGTGCGGCGCAGGGGCCGAGGGGAGCTCCGCGTGCGCCCACATAGAAGGCGTGGCCGTCGAGACCGGTGTCCTCTTGTGCGGCGCGGAGTCCCGGGTTGAAGTACGCAAGGATGTGGAAAGGCTCGAGGGTTTCGTAGGCGAGGCGGGAGAGCGACTCTGTCGCTGTGGTCGTCATCACCCCACCTTCTCCACCGGTGGAACGGGTGTCAACCACTTCGCGGCGATGGACGCCTGCGATCAGTTGTGGCGCGAGTCCCGGCTACCGACGGATCGATGGTCCGACTCGGGAGCTTCGGGACGCGGTCCGGATTCGTCGCCGCGAGAGCCGGGATCGTCCGGGTCGCTGCGGAACTCCGCTTCGAACGCATCCGGGTCGAACTCCTCGGGGTCGAACTCCTCGGAACCCAGTTCTTTGGAACCCGACTCATCGGACTCGGAGTCCTCCGGCTCCTCGCGCCCGCGACGCCAGCCGCCCTTCATCGGCGGCGCCTCGCCGAGATGATCGGGGTCGACCGAGCCGTACCAGGCCACCAGCACGGCGCCGATGACGGCGCCGACGAAGCCGAGGATGGCGAGCCAGCCGAGTCCGGGCTTGGCCGTGTCCTCGAGGAACACGACGCCGACCAGGCTCGGTCCGGCGGTCTCGCCGACCACCAGTACCGCGGTGACGCCGTTGACGGCGCCGAGCTGGAGCGCAACGGTCTGGATGTAGAAGCCGACCGCGCCGGCCGCGGCGATGGTCCACGCCGCCGGGTCGGTCAGCAGGGCGACCGGATCGAACGGGTCGACCCCGTCGAGGATGCGGACCGCGATGGCGATGATGCCGAACAGCAGACCCGCGGCGGCGCCACCGACGATGGCGCCGGCGGCCGAACCCAAGTTGTAGACGGCGACGAGCGCGAAGGCGCACAGCGCGACGGTGGCGAGGAACAGGCCCCAGTGGAAACCGACCTCTTCGCCGCCGCCGGTGTGGTGCGACGAGGAGACACCGAGCAGGCACAGCGACATCACGACGAGCCAGATGGCGACCCATTCGCGGGTGTGCAGGGCGATGTTGAGGATGATCGTGCCGAGGAGTGCGGTGACGACGAGGTTCGCGGACACGATGGTCTGCGACAGGAAGAGCGGCAGGAAACGCGCGGCGAGTGCGCCGCCGGCGAAACCGAAGACGACCATCGTGGTGCCGAGGATGAAGGCGGGATCGACGAAGGTCGACATCGTCGAGGAGATGGTGGGTGCACCGTTCTCGTTGGTGATGCCCTTGCCCTCTTCGGCGGCGGCCGCGGCGACACGACGCGCTCCGAGCGCGCGGAGTACCGTCGACATCCCATAGGCGACCGCCGCAAGGCATGCGGCGATGACGCCGACCACGAACAGTTGCATGCCTCCTCCAACTCGGTCCGGAACCCCGTTCCAGGGGTGATCCGGTCCGTCGCCCATCCCGACCGCGTGCCACTACAAGTCTGACCGGTACAGAGACCGGTCCTGCGGAAACTAACAGGACGAACCGTCAGATCGGTACCGAATATTCCCGCAGTGTCCGATTCCATTCAACAGTCGTAGGAACCGACGCTCCGCATTCGGGTCCCCGGTACCCCTAGACTCTGTCGGGTGGACAGCGCCGGAAGAGCTCATGTACTGATCACCTTCGGTCGGTCGTTCCTTTCCCTGGAACTCGCACGACTCATGGCCGCGGGTGGACACCGGGTCACGACTGTCGACTCGATTCCCGTCGCGATCAGCAGATTCTCCAACGCGGTGGGCGAATTCCACCGGGTTCCGCCGCCGAAGTTCGAACCGCTCGAATACTGCCGTGCGCTCGCGCGGATCGTCGAGGAGAACGACGTCGACATGGTGATCCCGGTCCATGAGGAGACCGACATCATCGCGATGCTCGCGGAATTGTTCCCGCCGACGTGCCGGCTCTTCCTCTCCGATTTCGACATCGAGAACCGGCTGCACCACAAGTACGAATTCCAAGAACTTCTCGTCGAACTCGGAATCCCCACCCGCAAGTTCGCGCGGGTCGCCGGACCCGAGGACGCGGGTTCGCTCGACTTCGACAAGCCCTTCGCACTCAAGCGGTGTTACTCGCGCGGTTCGCAGAAGGTGCACAAGGTGCAACCGGGGGATCCGCTCACCTGGCTCGAACACGACGAGCAGAACCCGTGGGTCGCGCAGGAGTGGGTGTCGGGCGACAAATACTGCACCTACTCGGTGTGCCACGAGGGCCGGATCTACGCGCACGCCACCTATCCGGTCGACTACGCCATCGACGGCAGCTCATGCCTGAACTTCCGGTCCGTCGACCATCCGCGTATCCAGGCGTGGGTCGCCGACATCGTCAAGCGCGTCAACTTCACCGGGCAGATCGGCTTCGACTTCATCGAGGACGGGCCGGACAAGGATCTGTTCTGCATCGAGTGCAATCCACGTGCGACGAGCGGCATCATGATGTTCTCCCCGGAGGACGGCGTGGATCGTGCCTTCCTCGGCACCTCGGACCCCGATGCCGAGATCATCACGCCCGCACCCGGTGTCGACAAGATGATCGGGCTCGGCATGATGCTCTACGGATGGCGCGCGCCGTCCCGGAAGGGTCGGTCGTTCCGACAGTTCGCGCGCGACTTCCGCGGCGCGTCGGACGTGATCACCCGGTCCGGAGACCAGAAGCCGGCGGTCCTGCTCCCGCTCGCCTACGCGGGCATCCTCCGCAGCTGCGTGAAGTACCGGGTCGGGCTCGCCGAGGGCTTCATGCACGACCACGAGTGGGACGGTCTGCGGATCAGCCTCTGAATCCGGTCATCGACGGCGTTCCGCTCGATGTCCTCCAGATGTGCGACACGATCTCTTGACCTGGCGGCGTAGACTCGAAACCTAGCACCACCTGCGGCGATGGGTCACGTGAGCGGGGTTCGGTGTGGGGGAAACGTGCTCGAGGGGGCTCGCTATGTACACATCCAAGATCACTCGTCGTCTGACCGTCGGGATCACCACTGTCGCCGCGGCAGGGGCACTCGCATTCGCCGGTGCGCCGATGGCCGCAGCGGCGCCGGTGGAGGCGCAACCCGTCGTGGGCTCCGCGGCGCTCTGCTTCGGTGTCCCGTTGGGTTCGCTGTCGTTCAACATCTGCATCTGACGGCACGACGATCGCGTCCCGGGGGCCGATGGTCCCCGGGGCGTGGCAATTCCGTGCCGCTGACGTGCGGAAGTCCTGCTCGGGCAGTGATTCCGGACGTACGATTCACCGATGACGTCGACGACGCCCGAGGTTGACACCGGTACGGCACCGGCACGCGCGCGTGCCATCCTCGTCGCACTGATCCTCGTTGCGGGCGTGGCCAACATCAATCTCGCGGTGGCCAACGTCGCGTTGCCGGACATCGGCAAGGATCTCGACGCCAGTTCGACGCAACTCAACCTCATTGCGGTCGGGTATTCGCTGGGTCTCGCCGCGTCGGTGTTGTACTTCGGTGCGCTCGGAGATCGCCACGGCCGCAAGCGAATGCTCGTGTTCGGCATGGCGCTGTCGATTCCGGCGTCGCTGGTGGCCGGTTTCGCGCCGAACGTCGAGGTCCTGTTCGGTGCCCGTCTGGTCGGCGGTATCGCGGCCGGGTTGGCCTTCCCGACGACCCTCGCGGTGATCACCGCGCTGTGGTCGGGGCCGAAGCGCACCCGGGCGATCGCCGCCTGGTCGGCGTTCGGCGGCGCGATCTCCGCTCTCGGCCCGGTGATGTCGGGTGGTCTGCTGGAGGTGTTCGACTGGCATTCGGTGTTCCTGGTGACCCTGCCGCTGGCGGTCCTCGCGCTGGCGGCGGCGTGGTGGCTGGTGCCCGACGACACCGGTGACGAGGCAGCGGTCGTCGACAACCTCGGCGGCATCGTCTCGATCGTGATGGTCGGGGCGCTGGTCCTCGCGATCAACTTCGCGCCCAACAGCGATCAACGACTGCAGGTCTACATCCTCGCCGCGATCGCGGTCGTCGCCGGCGCCGGATTCGTGTGGCGCCAACTCCGCGTGCGTGTTCCGCTCTTCGATCTCCGCATCGCGTCCCGTCGGACCTTCTGGGTCGCGGCGCTCGGCGGACTTATCGTCTTCGGCACGCTCATGGGCGCGATGTTCATCGGCCAGCAGTACATGCAGAACGTGCTCGGTTACTCGACACTCGCCGCGGGTGCGACGATCCTGCCGGCCGCCGGAGCGATGGTCGTCGTCGCGCCGCGGTCAGCCGAACTGGTGCACAGCATGGGATCTCGGTTCACCCTGCTGTCCGGGTACGCCTTCATCGTGCTCGGGCTGGTGTTCGCCATGCTCACCTGGGACGAGCACGCCCACTTCTGGCACGTCGGGCTCGTCTACGTCCTCGTCGGCATCGGCGTGGGCCTGGCCGGCACTCCGGCGTCGCAGTCGCTCACCGGGTCGGTGCCCGTCCAACGCGCGGGCATGGCGTCGAGCATGTCGGACCTGCAACGCGACCTCGGCGGAGCGGTCCTGCAGTCGACGCTCGGCGCGATCCTGACGGCCGGTTACGCCAACCAGTTGCGGGAGACGATCGCGAACTCCCCGCAGGCGAGTCAGGTCACCGAACAGACCGAGGCGGCGCTGACCAAGTCCTTCTCCAGCGCAGAGATCCTCGCCGAGCGTTATCCGCAGTACGCCGATCAGATCATCGGCGCCGCCCGGGACGCCTTCGTGCACGGGGACAACCGCGCCTACGGCGCCGCCGCGGCGATCGTGCTGGTGGGCGCGGCCATCGTGTTCTTCTTCTACCCGGATCACGACGACGAGCGCGCGGCCATGGCCGAGTACGCGAAACAGCACAGCCTCTGAGGTGTTCCCGGCCGGTGCGGGAAATGGTAGGGAAAGTGAGCACGCCCGTGTTCTCATTGAGTCATGGAGCGGATACCGACTGATCTGGTGAATCCCGATCTGGCCGTGCAGCGATACGGGAAGGCCGGACGGGTCTGGCTCGACCAGATGTGGCTCGCCGACCCGCTCGCCGACGCGGTGGCGGCGGACTCGCATCCGGGCGGGTCGACGACCTCGGTGCTCCGACAGGCGCTCACCTCCGGGATCTCCTCGCTCGACGAGTCCACCGAGTCGATGCGGGCCCTGTTCGCCTTTCTCGACGACGAGCCGGCCTGGGTCGACCACGATCGGATGGCCCGGGCCGCGGATGCCCTCATCGTGAACACCGCACCGCTCGGCATCGTCCTGGGCGCGGCCTCACTGGTGCGCGGTGCGGGAAACACGATCGCCGCCAAACCCCTTGCGATCACCGGACGCTATGTGTCACAACCGGCGTTGCGGTCGGTGGAGGTCGGGGAGTGGCTGAGTCAGGTGATCACCCCGGGCGGGATGCGCCGCGACGGAGGCGGTTTCGCCTACACCGTGCGGGTCCGCATGATTCATGCGCACGTACGGCAGATGCTGTGGAAGCGCGGGGACTGGGACGAGAAATCCTGGGGTGTACCGATTCCGCAGCCGTACATGGCCTTCACGATCGCCGAGTTCGGCCATATCGCGATCGACGCGATGCACACCCTCGGAGTCCGGTTCACCGACCGCGAACTCGATGACATCTACCATCTCTGGCGTTACGTCGGCCATGTCGTCGGCATGAGTCCCGAGCTCAATCCGCGGTGCGCGGCCGATCATGTCCGCATCGAGGAGCTGTACCGCCTGACGTCACCGGGACCGGGGCCCGACGATCACGACTTCGTGGTCGCGCTCACCGAGGACTACCTCGTCCCCGAGCTCGCCAACGTACTGCCCGGCCCGCGAATCCTGCGAGATCGGTTGGCCACCAACCTCATGTACGGGTTGCAGCGGGTGTTCATCGGCGACCACGACGCCGATGCCCTGGGCATCCCGGACGGGAAGGCCAAACACGTTCTCGGCCGGGTCGGCCCGGTTCTCGCGCTCGCCGGATCGGCGCAGCGAGTCGGCGGCGCTCGGCGCGCTCGTCGTCGGGTCGAGAAGGCCTACCGCGTGCGCGAGGCCGAGATGGCCCGGATGCGCGACGACTACCAGGTCACCCACGGCCTGGTCGATGCGGCCGCCGACTCCGCATCGTCGGGCCAGCCCCCGGCCGACGGTTCGACCGCTCAGCCGCCGAATGCGCCTGCCGCGGTGACGTCCTCGGTCAGGCAGTAACCGATCGATGCGGGCTGCGCGAAGGTCCACTTCGTCTGATCATCCGGGCAGCTGATCGACCCGTCACCGCGGCTGACCGTCTTGGCGATGACCGTGTTCTCGACCGGGGAGGCGCCACATTCGACCTCGCGGTAGTCCGCGAGCTTCCCGCCGTTGATCGGGATCTGGTAGCAGGTGTCGGTCGCGAAATTCGGTGTCATGCACAGTTTCTGGTCGCCACCGGCAAAGGTGAGGGTCGAGGTGTAGTCGGCGGTGCATTCCGAGTCGGACGCCACCTTGTCGGCGGCGAAGAAGGTGAGGCCCTCGGTGCCCTCGCAGTCCTCCTTGGTGGCCTTCACCTTGCCCTCGCCGGCCTCCTCGCCGATCTGCAGGCACTCGCCGACGTCGATGTCGGAGGCCTCCTCGACGGTCTGGGAGCCGATGCTGAAGCTGCAGGCCGCGAGGGCGCTGAAGCACAGACAGGCGACGATGACGGTGGCACGCCGGCCGATCTGCCACAGCGGGCGTCGGGGGCCGGGAATCGGACCGATCTGCGCGTGGTTCATCTGCGCGTTCTCGAGGTGGACGGTGTCGGGCTGGGTGTTCTGCGGGCGGGACATACGGTTTCCTCTCCTGGGCGGTCATCGTCCGGGATGCCGGAGGCGGTCGACCGCGGGGGTTCGTGTGACAGGAGAAAGAATCGCCCGGTCCGCTTGCGGGGAACTTGGGGTCGACTTGTCCGGGTCTTGGACCGTCTTGGACCGGATTGGACCGTCACGGCCGGAGCCGCCGGGCAGAGTCTTCGTCGGGGTGTCAGCGCTGTGCGAGCGACGCGTCGAGTGCCTGGAGCTGTTCCGGCCGGACGTCGCGGAGCACGGCCATGGTGGCGGTGACGGCGAGGTCGCAGGCCTCGTCGATGCCGGCGCCGTCGACGATGAGCGCACGATGCGCGACGTCGAGGCTCATGCCGAGCAGCAGCGACGCGAGGGTATCCGCGCTGGCGGCGATCCCGGCGCCGCGCTCGGCGTAGTTCTTCCGCAGTCGTGCGGAGATCCTCGGTTCGAGAGCGGCGTACAGGCGGCGGTTGCCCTGGCCCGCGCTGTGTCCCATGAGGACCCGCAGGCCTGCGGGGTGGTTCCGGGCGTAGTCGAACAGGGATTGCACCGAGTAGCGGGCTCGCGCCCCGTGCGGCATGTCCTCGCTCTCGTCGTAGACGCGGAACATGAACGAGGTGAAGGTGTCGAGCTCGCGGCTGATCACGCGGGCGACGAGATCATCGCGGGATCCGAAGTGTGCGTAGAGCGTCACCCGGGTGGTCCCACCGCGCTCGGCGATGGCGGTCATCGTCGCGCGGTCGGCGCCCACCTCGGCGATCACCTCGCAGGCCGCATCGAGAAGTTGCTCGTCGGTCGGGCGATTCCGGGTGCTGCGCGCCGGGCGTTCGTGCTTGGCGCGTCCCCCGGAGGACCGTTCGGTCCCCTCTGCAGATCGATCGTCGGCGGTGACCACGGCGTCCCCGGATTCGTCGGTGGTGGCGTTCGTCGTGTCCGGTCTCAGGAGGCCTGTTCCTCTATGGTGCGACCGAAGTACGCGGCCTCCACCTTGTCCCGTCGGCTACGAAGTTCGGTGGCACTCGCCGACAGGGCCACCCGGCCGTGATGGAGGACGATCGCCGAGTCCGCGATCCCGAGGGCGAGGTCGATGTGCTGCTCGACGAGGACCACGGCCATCTGGTGTTCGTCGGCGAACGAGCGGAGCCGCGGGAGCAGATCCTGCACGGCGACCGGAGACAGGCCGAGACTCATCTCGTCGATGAGCAGAACCCGCGGACGCGCGAGCAATGCCTTGGCCAGGGCGAGCATCTGTTGCTCACCGCCGGAGAGGTTGCCGCAATGGCGCGAGCGCATGGTCTTGAGCTTCGGGAAGTACCCGAAGACCGTGTCGAGGTCGGTTCCGTTCTTGCGCTTGGCCAATCGCAGGTTGTCCGAGACCGACAGCTTGTGGAAGAGGCCGCGGGTGTCGGGGACCAGGGTCACGCCGCGGCGGGCGTTGCGTTCGATGTGATGGTCGATCGGCTCCCCGAGCGCGGTCACGGAGCCCGACATCAGCGGAAGGGCGCCGACGGTGGCGAGCAGGGTGGTCGTCTTGCCTGCGCCGTTCGGTCCGAGCAGGGCCAGGATCTCCCCGGCGCGGACCGAGGCACTCAGGCCGCGCACGGCCGGCACCCCGCCGTAACCGACGGTGATGTCGTCGAGTTCGAGGACGGGGGTGGCCGAGGAGGCGTCGGACGGCGTGCTCATCGGTTCTCCTCGGACGAGGTCGGTTCGGTTTCGGTTGCCAGATCTGTTGATTCGATGAATGTCCCGGACGCGTCGAGTTCGGCGACCGCATCCGGGTCCACCTCCGGGCTGCCCAGGTACGCGGAGATCACCGCCGGATCGTCCTGGATGGCCGCGGGTGTGCCACTGGCGATGACCTTCCCGAAGTCGAGCACGTAGAGGCGGTCGCAGACGTCGAGGACCAGCGACATGTCATGGTCGATGAGGAGGATGCCTATGCCGGTGGCGGCGATGCGACGCAGTTCGGCACCGAAGTCGCGGCTCTCGTGGGTGTCGAGGCCGGCCGCGGGCTCGTCGAGGAGGACGAGTCGGGTCCCGCCGACCAGGGCCCGGGCCACGCCCACCAGTTTCTGTTGTCCCAGGGTGAGTTCGCCGGGAAGCTGATCGGCGGCGTCGCGCAGACCGACGAGATCGAGTGCGTGGTCGATGGTCTCGGCAGGCGGCCGTGAACCGTTGATCACGTCCGACAGCATCGCGCGCAGGCCGACGGGTTGAACGGCGACGGCAAGGTTCTGGGAGACGGTGAGGTCGGTGAACAACTCGCCGGCCTGCCAGGTGCGTGCCATCCCCGCCCGCCGCCGACGGTGCGGGGAGGACTTCTCCAGGCGTTCACCGGCCAGCGACACGGCGCCCGTGGCCTTGGTGAATCCGGTGACGGCGTCGACGAAGGTGGTCTTGCCCGCACCGTTGGGACCGATCAGGCCGACGATCTCTCCGGCGCCGACCGTGATGTCGACGTCGGAGTTGGCGCTGACACCGCCGTAGCGGACGGAGAGTCCATCGGTTCGGAGCAGGGTGGTCCGTTCCAGGACGGTCGACTCAGACATGGGCACCTGCCTCTGCGCTCTGCGCCGCGCCGGGCGCCTCGGGTTGGGGCTCCGGTTCTCGGCGGTGCCGGAGGGCCCGGATGCGGTCACCGAATTCCGACGCCGCGCCGGCCACGCCGACGGGGTTCATCACCGCCATCAGCAGGAGGCTCCCCGCGGCGATGAGTTCGTAGTACTCGCCGAAACTCAGTGTCTGGGTGAGGAACACATAACCGACGCCGAGGGGGCCGATGATGCCCGCGATGACGGCACCGGCGAACGAGGTGATGCCGCCGACGTAGGTCATCGCCAGCAGGGTCAGGCCGATCATGACGGTGAACGAGCCGGCCGAGAGCTGGCCGCGGCTGTAACCGATGAGGCAACCACCGATGCCGGCGAGGAAGGCCGACAGAGCGAAACCGAGGAGTTTGGTTGCGGCGACGTTGATCCCGACCGATGCGGCCGCGCGCTCGTTGGAACGGACCGCCAGGAACGCGCGGCCGGTCGAGCCGCCCATGAACCGCAGGACCACGAGGGTGGCGATCGCGACGACGACGAGAACCATCAGCGCGAACCGCAGGGTGACGAGGTTGGTGCCGTCGCGAACACCGAGGTCGATGCCGAAGAGGGTCGGGTCGGCGATCATGTTGCCCTCGAACGCGGTGATGGCCGGGTTGTTGAACACGAAGCTCTGGATCGCCAGCGCCGCGGCCAGGGTCACCACCGCGAGCTGCGCGCCGCGGATGCGGAGCGCCGGGACGCCGACCAGCACGCCGAGGCCGGTGGCGATCAGCGCGGCGAACAGCATGCTGAACGGGAACGGCACATTCCAGTTGGTGGTCAGCTTCGACAGCGCGAAACCGGCGGCACCGGCAAATGCCATGGACGCCAACGATATCTGACCGAGATAGCCGGTCAACAGGACCAGCGAGAGCGCGATGAGCGAGAGGATCACCGAGGTGACCACGCCGAACCGCCAGGTACCGGAGGTGAGCAGGATGGCGATGACGACGGCCGCGATGATCGCCACCGTCGGGACGACCCGGATACGGGGTATGCGCACCGCCGGCATGCGGACCTCGCCGAGCGAACCACGCGACGGGATACGTCCGCCGAGAAGGAACAGCGCGACCACCACGATGACGAAGGGCACGGCGTCGCCGAGGCCGGCCTGCGCCCACTCCGGCCACCAGGTCTTGGTGGCGAGCCACGAGATGACCGACTGGAAGGCGCCGAGTACAAGACCTGCCGCGCAGGCGATCCCGAAGGAGGTGAGCCGGCCGACGAGGGCGACGGCGAGCGCCGGGATGACGAAGAAGGTGTAGCTGGTGACGGTCAGGCCGATGGTGAACGAGGCCAGCACGACGATGAGGCCGGTGGCCGCGCCGGTGATGACCCACACGACGGCGGCGAGGCGGTCGGGGGAGTAACCCGACAGGCGGGCGGCCAGTTCGTCCTCGGAACCTGCGCGCGTCGCGACGCCGAGTGTGGTGAGACGGAAGTAGGCCCACAGCAGCAGGGACACCGAGATGGCGACGCCGGCGAGGATCAGGTCGGAGACGTTGACGACGGCACCGGCGATCTCCACGGTGTTCTCGGGCAGGATCGATTGGGCGAAAAGGTTTTCCGTGTCGAAGCGCAGCTGGACGAGAGCCTGCAGGAACAGCATGAGCCCGACGGATGCGACAACCTGTGCCAGCACGGGCGCGTGTCGGAGGGGGCGGAAGACGAGGACGTGGGCGAGCAGCGCCCAGATCACCGCACTGACCACGCCGAGGAGCAGCGCGAGTTCCATCGACGCGGGGTCGTCCTCACTGCCGAGACTCAGCGTGCCGATGGGCAGGACGAGGCTGCCGTCGGTGCGCAGCGCGGCGACGAGGTAGACCGAGTAGAGGCCGATGGCGCCTTGGGCGAAGTTGATGATGCCGGTGGCGGCGTAGATGCCGACCAGGGACGAGGCGAGTACCGAGTAGATGGCACCCGCGGCTAGCCCGAGGAAGGCGAACTGGAGGAATTGGCCCATGTGGCAACTCATTCGTTCGGCGCGTGCGCATTACACGCGGACGGATCGCGCGGACGGGTGGGTGGTGGGATGGGCCCCGGGGAGGGGCCCATCCCTACCGTGTCGTGCTCGCTTACGCGGCGCCCGGGATGAGCGCGAGCGCTGCCGGGAGCGGGGTGATGAATCCGCCGGTGGCGGGTTCGGTCTTCTTGTCGGCGACGACGTTGAACAGCAGCATCTCGGTGGTGCAGTTCGGGCTCGTCGGCTTACCGCAGTTGAGCTTCGGGCCGATGAAGGACTGGTAGTCCTTGATCGCCTTGAGCGCCCCGAGGATGCTCGGGCCGGTGTACTCGGTGAGCTCGGCATTGCCGACGGTGGTGGCGAAGTCGGCGAGGATCGAGAAGGTGCCGTAGGCGTAGAAGCCGGCGGTGCCGTTCTGGTCGTCGATGAACTTCTGTGCGGTCTCCAGGTTGCCCTTGACCTCGGCCGGCGTGGAGTCGAGCGCGGGCGTCTGCCAGAACGGCGAGTACGTCTGCGCGCCGACGGCCTGCTGGCCGAGGGTGTCGATGAAGTCGGTGCAGGCGGCCAGGAAGATGGTGCCCTCGAACTTCACCGAGCGCAGCGACTGGGCGAGCTTGGTGCAGACGTTGTCGTTGGGGGCGGTCATGAGACCGGCCGCGTCGGGGCTACCCTCGGCGAGCTGGCTGGCCAGCTGCGTGAAGTTGGGCCCGGCGGGCGGGTAGTACACCGACTTGACCTCGATGCCGAGCTGCGCGCCGAGCGGCTTCATGAGGCCGTCGAAGACCTGATGTGCCTGCGGCAGATCGGCGTTCGCGAGAGTCAGTGAGCTCTTGCCGTCGGCCTTCAGCTGCTGCATGAAGCCGACGAGGAACGCGGCCGGCGGCGGTCCGAAGTACACGCGGTTGTCCGCCGAGGCGCCGGTGATGGTGCTGAACGGGATCTGGCCGACCAGCGGGATCTTCGCGGCGGTCAGGATCGGCACGGCGGCAGCCGATTCGGCGTTGAAACCGTCGATCGCGGCGACCACGCCGGCCTCGACGAACTGGTTGGCACACGACACCGTCGACTCGGGTGCGGTCTGGTCGATGCCGCAGTCGACGATCTCGATGGGACGGCCGTTGATGCCGCCGATCTGATTGTTGATGTAGTCCAGGGCCGCTTGCTTGCCGGTGGTGACACCGGGCTGGGTGGCCGGGCCCTTGGAGGGATTGAACAATCCGACCTTGATGGCTTCGCCGGAGGCCTTGGTGCCGCTGGAGTCCGCGGCGGAGCCGTCCGATCCGCCGTCGTCGCTGCTACACGACACGACGGAGAATATGCACGCGGCGGCCACGGCGACCGCCGCGAGCCGTCCGGCTCTTCGAGAGTTCGACAAACGCATGTTTCGACTGCCTTTCCCGATGGTCTCCGGGCACGACGAAGCAGCCCGGAAGCAGGCATGACGACATCGCCCCGGCGGGGCTTGAAGGTGAGTGAGTTCGTTAACCCAGTCGTCGGACTGGGTCCGAGAGTCGGCACCGTCCGCCCTGTTCACGGCGGTGAGTCCACTTCCGGTGTGATGTGGACCACCCGAAAATTAGCGACATTCTTACGCAGGTGTCAAGCTGTTCGGGCAAACTGGACACACTCTGATCCGGTTCGGCGCGACGAGATGTCTGCGTGGTGAGTTCGCAACGCGCAGTGGGACAAACGATTCAGTAAAGGAAAGAGGGACGCGTCGTCAGTGAACGGTGACGTGGCCGTCGGCGTCGACGGTCACCCGGGCTGTGTAAGCCCGGACGAGGTCGAGCCGCTGCCAGGAGGCGCGGCCCGGGCGCTGATCGTCGAGCGGGTAGCCGGCGGGATGTGCTGTCGCGACGAGGATCTGGCGACGCTGCGCATCGGACAGTGACGGGAAGGCGGGGGCGATCATGTCGACGGCCTGCTGCGGGACCACCATTCGATGTGTGGGAGAGGAGACCCGGTCGAAGCCGTAGGTGAGGCGCTCGGTGTAGATGCGCTTCGCCTCGTCGTCGGTGAGATACGGGGTGTCCTGCTCGATACAGGTGGACAACGGGGCGCCGCAACGCCATTCGAGCTCACGGCGGATCTCGGCGGCTGAGGCGCGGAGCAACCGGTTGAACTCCGGGTCGTTCCACCGGTCGGCGGCCGCCGCCTGACCGACCATGGCTCCGCCGATCACGTCGAGCGGGTAGTGCACGCCGAGCACGACGCGGTGGTAACCGCCTTCGGACGCGCGCGTGAGGAACTGCGGGGCGAACTCGGGGAGCATCAGGGCGAGAAGGGTTCCGCGCCAGAAGAACATGCCCGCGTGCCCGGACGGGAACGACGGGTTCATCCCGAGTGCGTCGTATTCGTTCGCGCCGGCGCGCGTGTACTTCCGGATTCGCTTGGGGGCGACGACGAACGGGCGGTCGTTGTCGAAGACGTACTTCTCGACCAGCGTTGTGTTGGCGATGCCGCCACCCCGGGCCAGGTAGTCGCTGAAGATCGACGTGGTCTTGGGCAGTCGGCCGGCGGCCAGAGCGTCGCGGAAGTGGTGGCCGAGTTTCTGCCCGAACGCGTCGGACATCGTCACGAGCGGATCGTCGTGGGCGTCGGTGAGTGCGCGTCGCTGCAGGGCGGGGTCATCGGCCGCGGCCTGGTTGACGGCCACGACCTTGTCGAGGTTCTGCGCCATGATCTCGGGACGGTCCCGGCGTAGTGCACTGAACGTCTCGATGGGCTGCAGGTAGATGCCGCCGGGGAACGAGGAGATGTCCGACGGGTAGAGCCTCGCGAGGTCGCCGATCGGGAACGGCGCCGGAGTGGGCTTCGCGGGGGCGGCCTGCGTCGGGGCCACCAGTGCGGCGGTTGCTGCGACGGCGGCAGCGGTCGCGATGACGGGCGCGAACAGCCGCACGAGGGTCCGCCGGCGCGGGCGGGGTGCGGAGGTCGTGCGGGGCCGGGCGACGCTGTCCGAGGTCACCTCACGATCGTAGATGTTGTTTCGCCGGACGAACGGGGAGGGACGCGGCGGCGCCCCTCCCCGACTCTCGATGAGCGGCGAGGGGCGCCCGGTCCGACCATCGGGCTCGACTACCGGGCGGCGGGATTCTCCGGGACGTCCGGGAACTCGGGCCGGTCGGCCGACAGCCAGGCGTCGAGCTCGGCGACGGCCGCGGCCTGCGGATCAGCGATGCTCCCGGCCCGCAGGCGGGCCGAGTAACTCTTCATCAGCCGGAGTGCGCCGGGTTCACCGGCCACCAGGGAGTCACATAGGCCAAGGGCCTCGGTGTCCAGGTCGGCCTCCGGCACGACGCGGCTGAGGAGGCCGATTGCCAGGGCCTCCGAGGCCGAGACGTCCCGACCCGTGTAGATGAGGTCCGCGGCGGCGCGGGGTCCGATGAGCGGCGGCAGGTACTCGGCGACGACCAGCGGGGCGAGGCCGTGGCGCACCTCGTCGAACCCGAGGGTGGCCGTGTCGGCGGCGATGGACAGATCGGACTGCACCGAGATCCCGCTGCCGAACCCGAGGGCGCGGCCACGGATCACGGAGACGCTGACGCCGGGGAACCCGCGCAACAACGCGTTGGCCTCGAGGATCAGGCCCAGCGACTGCGCTTTGGTGACACCGGGGACCTTCTCCTTCTGATCGCGTCCGACGGTGAAGTCGTCACCCTCGGCCCGAATGACCAGCAGCAGCGACCGATTGCTGTGAGCAGCACGCAGTCCTTCGATGAACTGCTTCATCGCACCATAGGTGAGCGCGTTGGCACGCTCCGGGTTGGCGAGTGTGACTGTCGTGACCGGGCCGTCGTGTTCGGCCCGGACCAGCACCGGTTCGGTGGACGAGACGGCGGTCATCGCGCGGCCACCGCCTCTCGTGGGTTGCTGACGATCGGGTCGGGGATACGCAGGCCTCGGGCCTCGAGGATCGGGAGCACGGCTTCGGCGAAGAAGTCGAGTTCCGGACCGTAGTCGTAGAAGCCCAGCTGCGCACCGTCGATGCCGGCCTCGTGCAACCCCTCGAGCTGGTCCGCCACATCGGTGGGACTGCCGATGATCTGGACGTGTCCACCCAGGACGCGATCGGACGGCACGTGTTTGGGCCATCCCTGCGCGTCACCCGCGCGGTGCCGCGCGTCGTAGTTGACGATCGACGCGGTGTCGGCGCGAGCCGTGATCGCATCGCGGTGGGCGTAGGCCTCTTCGCGGGTCTCCTTGCAGATGACCATCGGGAAGATGATCGTCTTGTGCTGCCTACCGGTCCGGTCGTAGGCCTCGTCGATCTCCTTGGTGATCGTCGGGATCGACTGCATCGCATCGGCATACGGCGCCCCCGACCGGCTCGAGGTGAAGACGATGTCGGAATGGTCGGCGGCGTAGGCGAAACCTGCCGCCGACGCGCTGGCCGACACCATGATCGGGCGTCCGTGGGCCGGACGCGGCGACACGTAGGCGCTCTCGAGGTCGTACCACCTGCCGTGGAAGGTCAGGTCCTCTTCGCCGGCCCACAGGTCTTCCATGATCGAGGCGAATTCGTCTGCGCGGGCATATCGTTCGTCGTGCTCGATGCGCTGCATGCCGAACATGAGCGGTTCGCGGGCGTCGTAACCGGTCACGATGTTGAGGCCGAACCGTCCCTGCGCGATGTGATCGGCGGTGGCGGCGAAACGGGCCAGGTACAGCGGATGCAGGGACCCGTACAGCACGTGGACCGTCGAGATCGTGACCAGTCGCGTCGTCAGCGGGGCGAGTGCGATGGTCGAGATGAACGGGTCCAGGAAGTTCTCCCGATAGTTCGTCTCTCCGCCGAATCCGCCCTTCTTCACCCACTGTTGGAGGCCGAAGGCGAAGTCGAGGCCGTGTGCTTCAGCTTTCAGCGTGAGTTCACGGTTGTAATCGAAATCCCAGCGGGTGTCGCGGGGGTATGTCGACTGGGAGAAAGCCCCGGTCTGCGTGGGGAGGAACAGTCCCAGCATCATCGGCTGTCGAGCGATCCGCGACAGCGGGCTCGTCGGGTCCTCCAGTGGTGACGGCGGCCGGTGCAGTGCCGCGGTGTCCGATGAACCCGTCATCGCTGGGCTCCTTCCTTGACATCGCCTTCTTCGGTATCGGCGATGGCGACCGGTGCGGGCAGGCTGGTTCCACGGGTCTCCGGTCCCAGGAACAGGGCCACGATCACGCCGAGACCGTAACCAGCGCAGCCGATCACGATGGCTGCGTCGGAGATCGAGCCGAACGCGGTGATCAGCGACGCGCTGATGAGTGCCCCGATGGCCGCGGGGAAACGGGCCAGGTTGAACACCAGGGTCATACCGGTGGCGCGCACGTTGGTGGGGAACAGTTCGCTCGGGTACAGCGCCAGCCAGGTCATCTGGCCGAGGGTGAAGAAGCCGTTCACCGCGGCCCAGAAGATCAGCGTGCCCTTGCTGTCGGGGAGCAGGAACATGCACGGGGTCAGCGCGACGGACGCGACGAAGAAGGTGAAGATCACCGGCTTGCGACCGATCAGGTCGGCGAGCCATCCGTTGACGAGGTATCCCACGACGCCGGCCGCGTTGTAGGCGAGAACGACCAGGGTGACGGCGCTCGGAACGTCATCGGTGGTGCCGACGAGGATGCTGCGGGCGTAGGCGGGAATCCAGGTGGAGACGGCCCACCAGCCGATCATCGAGGCGAGGGCGCCGAGGGTGAGCATCAGAACCCGACGACGGTAGACGGGATGCGAGAACACCTGGCTGATGGACGGCTTCAGGAACTCGGCGGCCTTCGCGCTGCTGACGCTGCCCGAGGACACGGCCTCGGTCAGTGCCCGACGCTGCTGGTCGACCTTGACCCACAACGGGGAGTCGGAGGCGAGACGACGGATGTAGAGGACCAGGAGCGCGGGGAGGACGCCGAGGGCGTACATCCAGCGCCAGTCGCCGGGGTTGCCCTGGTTGACGAGCTGCCAGACGCCGGTGGCGATGAGGAAGCCGATGCCGAAGCCGCTCTGCAGGAATGCGAGTCGGAGGCCCCGACGGCGGGGAGGTGCGGTCTCGGCGACCAGTGAACTGCCGCCGCCCCACTCGGCGCCCATGCCGAGACCGGTGAGGAAGCGCAGCACCAGGAGGACGCCGTAGCTGGGTGCCAGTGCGGTGAGTCCGGCGCAGATCGCGTACCAGAGGATCGAGACGATCATGACCTTGCGACGACCGAAACGGTCGGCGAGCACGCCGGATGCGAGACCGCCGATCGCCCACGACAGCAGGGTGATCGCGAGGATGGCACCGACGTAATACGGCGAGGCGTCCTTGCCGACGAGGTCGTTGACGACGAACGACGCCACGAGCACGGTCGCGAACGTCTCGTAGCCGTCGAACATCCAGCCGAGGTACGCGCCGGCGAAAGCATGGCGCCTGCCGTTGCGCTGCTCCGGGGTTTCGGTGTTCGGGGGTGTGAGCGTGTGGGTCACGAGGACAGGCCTTTCGCGAGGGCGCCGGCGGTAGCCGGCACCGCGAGTGGGGACGGGAGGTCGAACGAGTCGAGTTGTTGCGCGAGGAGTTCGATGTCCGATTCGGGCATCGGGCCGAAAGGTGCTGCGGGGCCGCCCAGATCGTGGCCGAGGACGCCCATCGCGGCCTTCATGGTGGTGGTCAGTCCGTACTTGGCCCACCGGCTGGGGAACAGTCGGAAGTGGCGTTGCCACCGAGCAGCCCGCTCGTGATCACCGTCGCGGAGAGCGCCGACGACCTGTGCGCCGATCAGCGTGCCGGGCGGCGGCATCATCGCGCCCGAACCGCCGAGCAGAAGCGTCGTCAGCAGCGGCTGCATCGTGGTGAAGTAGCGGGCGTGGCCGGCCGAGTCGATCTCCGCGCACAGCCGCCCGATCTTGGTCAGGTCGCGCGAGCTCTCCTTGAACCCGACCACGCCGTCGATCAGCGAGAGCTCGACCATGGTCGCGGCATCGGTGTCGGTACCCTGAGATGGGTTGTGGTAGGCCACGATCGGGAGCGGCGACGACGCCGCGATCCGTTCGAAGAAGGCCACCAGGTCGCCCGCGCGCGCCGGGTTGCCACCCGGGTGCCGGGGCATGAGGACCTGGATGAAGTCGGCACCGGCGTCCGCCGCGGACTCGGCGAGCCGCAGGACCTCGGCGACATCGGGTGAGGAGGCGCCGGCCAGAACCGGAACACGTCCGTCGACGGTGTCGATGGCGGTCCGGAGCGTTGCGACCCGGTCGGCCTCGCCGAGAATCTGGTACTCGGACACCTCGGCACCCAGGAGCGACACCGCGTCGCAGTGCTCGACCATGAAGTCCAGCAACGGATCGAGGCGCGCACGGTCGACGCGGTTGTCCTCGGTGAAGGGGGTCAGCGCGGCGCCGATGACGCCGGTCGGGAGGGGATTCGACGCCATCAGTGTGCCCCGGCCGGCACCGGCAGCTCGACGGGCTCACCGACGCCGGCCCGGTTGACCGCGTGGGCCGCGACGTCGTCGTCCTGGGCGGAGTTGCCACCGCTGATACCGATGCCGCCGATCACGTTGCCGTCGACGATGATCGGGATGCCGCCGGCGATGACGTTGAAGTGGCCGCCGTTGGTCTGGTTGATGCCCCACGCCGGCCCGTCCGGTTGGGACACCTTGCCGTAGAACGACGTGTGGTTGCGGGCGCCGGCCGCGGTGAAGGCCTTGTCGATCGCGATGGAGACGCTGGTGATCTTCGCGGTGTCCATGCGGTCGAACGCGACCAGATAGCCGCTCTCGTCGACGACGGCGATGCACATCGGCACGCCGATCTCTCGTGAGCGTTCGGTGGCCGCGGCGATCAGCGACCTCGCCTCGGCGAGGTCGATACGGGAAATCTGCAGCACGGGTTCTCCTTCGGGTGTCGGATGTCGGGGGTCGGGGGTGGGGTTGTGCGGAATGAGCGGCGTCGTGTCAGGACACGGGCTGCACGGTCGGGCAGAGTCCGAGGTCCTCTCGGAACGTGGTGCCCTGGTATTCGGTTCGGAAGACGCCGCGATCCTGGAGGCGGGGGACCACGTGATCGACGAAGTCGTCGAGGCCGTCGGGCAGGACGTCGATCATGAGGTTGAAACCGTCGACGGCACCGTTGCGGTACCAGTCGGTGATCAGGTCGGCGACATCGTCGGGTGTCCCGACGACCTGGGCGTGCCCACCACCGTTGCGGTACAGCACCTCTCGGACGGTGAGGTTCTCCTCGACGGCCAGCCGGACGACGGCGTCGCGGAATCCGTGTGAGGCGTTGAACGCGGGGTTCGCGCGGATGAGGTCGACCGGGAGTGGTTTGTCGAGGGCCAGTGCGTCGACGGGCACTCCGACCCGGAGAGCGAGTTTGCGGAGCTCGGCGTCGGCGCTCAGCTCGTCGAGGGCGAGTTTGCGGTCGCGCGCGTCCTCCCGGGTTCGTCCGATGACGGGAACGAGACCCGGCAGAACCTTCACCGAGTCCGGATGACGGCCGAAACCCTCTGCTCGACGACGGATGTCGGCGCGGAATTCCGACGCCGACGATCGGGTGTTCTGGACGGTGAACACGGCGTCGGCGGTGCGCGCCGCCAGTCGCCGTCCGGTTTCGGACGCCCCGGCCTGGAACACCACCGGCCGGCACTGCCGGGTCCGGGGGAGGGTGAGCGGTCCTCGGACCGTGAAGTGTTGTCCGACATGGTCGATGGGCTGAACCTGCTCCCGATCGGCGAACACCCCGGTGGTTTTGTCGCCAATCAGAGCATCCTCACCCCAGCTGTGCCACAGGGCGGTGATGACGTCCATCGCCTCCTCGGCCCGGGCGTACCTGTTGTCGTGCTGGGGCAGGTCGCTCGCGCCGAAGTTCGCGGCGACGTCGGGCACGAAGGTCGTGACGACGTTGAACCCGGCCCGGCCACCGCTGAGATGATCGAGAGCTGAGAACCTGCGAGCAAGATTGAACGGCTCGTTGAACGTGGTCGACGACGTAGCCACGAGTCCGAGGCGGGCGGTGACCGATGCCAGTGCGGAGAGGACCACGATGGGGTCGAGGGCGCCGAGGTTGGGCCGTTCGAGGTTCTCCTCCGACAGCGCGAGCGTGTCGGCGAGGAACAGTCCGTGCAGGACGCCGCGCTCCGCCGATCTGGCGATGTGTTGGTAGAAGTCGAGGTCGAGGTAGTCCGAGGCCTCGCCCGTCCGGTACCGCCAGGCACCGAGGTGCATCCCGACGCCCATCGCGGTGGTGATGAGGATCAGGGAGCTCTCGGGTGTGCGATGCTCACGCGGCGTGTTCACGTGGCTGTCTCCTCTGAGATCGGGCGATTCGGCGGGCGGGGGTGGGAAGTGGCTGGTAGATCGCTCGTCAACATGTGTCTACGGATGTCGACAGCCGTATTCATACGGCGTTACCATCGCCTGCGACAAGACTTCCGCGCAGCGTGAGCTTTTGTCGGCCGGGAACTTCGTGAAGACGAGGTGCATCCGGTAGAAGCAGTGAACGACGAGGTCGACAGACCGCCCCGGCGGTGAGATGTCGCAGATGACACCATTGCCACGACCATCGCCATAGGAGGGCATGTGCCACGAGAAGTTCTCGAGCCGGCGCCGGGTTCGGCCGCCGGCGAGTCGAACGCCGATGCGGCGGGTGCGCGTGGTGCTCTGTATCAGGTGATCCGACAGGAGATCCTCGCCGGCAACCCGCCCCCGGGTGGCGCACTGCAGGAAGTCGCGCTCAGCAACCGGCACGGTGTCTCTCGCGCGCCGGTACGCGACGCCCTGTTGCGGCTCGAGGCGGAAGGTCTCGTCGAACGCGGCCCGCGCGGCGCGGTGGTCAGGGTTCGTACGCCCGAAGAGATCTATGACATCTACCAGGTGCGTATCGCCCTCGAGGCCGAGGCCGTGGAATCGGCGATCCGGCATGCGACCGAGCTCGACTTCGCGAGGCTGACGCTCGTCCACGAGAATGCCGTCGCCGAAGCCGACCACGACCGTGCACGGCAGCTGCACCGGCGTTGGCATCGCGTCCTCGCCGCCGCCTCACGCAACGACACCATCTGTGAGGTGTTGGAGCGCTTGACCTCTCAGCTCGCAACCTACGAGACCCAGTCGCTGGCCGAGACCGGGAACCTGTCCCACAGTCACGACGAGCATCTCCAGATCATCGACGCGATGCGAGCACGCGATGTCGCCGCGGCGCGCGATCTGATCACACGTCACCTACAGCGGACGCGAGATGTTCGCGTCAAGGCCTTGCTGCACGTCGAGGACGAGTCCGAGGCCGCTTCGGCTGACTAGTGCGACTCGCCGGGGCCGCCGGGATCAGCAGGACGGGCTACCCGGGAACGCCGGCACGCCGAGACCGCAGCCGACCGCGGTCACCGCGCGGATTCGGGCCTCGGGATTGCGCCGCTCGAGCGCGGGAATCAGGCCGTTGGTAACCACCGTGGTCTTCGCTGCCGGGCTCGTGGCTGCCGGGTCCAGCACCCCGCGCTCACGGGCGAAGTTCACCAGCTCGTCGTAGACCATCGAGAGGGCTGCCTCGGTGGTGCGGTCCTCCGCAGCGAGATCGTGGAAGTCCACGCCGGTCTCGTATTCGTGGCGTACCGCGTGCGGTCCCTGATTGCAGGCGCGATCGACCAGGTCGATGTCGAAGGCGCGGTGGCGCGGCGTCGGTGGGGTCATCGTGGCCCGGTCGGTGCACGTATGGTGCGAGATCCGGTCGCCGAGTGCGTGGATGTAGATGCCGATACGCGCGTTGGCCGACTGCTTACCGACGTAGGAGTCGAATCGCTCCGAGGTCACCCCGTCGGTGATGACCTGGCGGCCGGTCACGTTCTGGAAGGGGAGCGTGACCGGATAGGCGACGCTGTACTGGCCGGTGATCTGGGCCGGGTTACGACCGCCGTAACACGTTGTTCCGGTGGAAAAGTCGCCGCGTGCGGTCCGGTCGGTGAAACCGCCTGTGCACAGGGGTGCATCGCTGCCGGGGCCTTCCATGGCCCAGCGCCGGATGTGGGTGAGCATCACTTCCTGCCGCGGATCGTTCACGTCGGGTCGCAACCCGTTCGGTACCGGCGATCGAGGATCACGCATCGTCGGCAGCACGTGGAAGAGGAACCCGCCGGTGTTGAAGTGAGTGCGCACGAGGCCGCTGATGTCCTTGGTGGTCAACGCGGCTGCGTTCGGGACCTTGTTGCTGCGCATGTCACGGGGCGCGAAGGTACCGAGGTCGGTGGCCTCGCTGTAGGCGGCGATCCAATAGGCGTCCTGCAGCGAGAAGCCCACCTTGCGCGCCATGATGTACGTCGAATCGGTATGCACCAGACTGCGTCCGCCGAGCGGTTGCTGCAGCGTGTAGCCGTAACGGATGGCGCCACGGATGCCGCACAACGGATCGTCGCCGTTGTTCGGCGGGCAGGCGAACGGCAACGGTGCGCAGTTGTGGGGTGGTGCCCCTGGCGTATAACAGATGTCCTCGGCGAAACCCCGGGCCGTCGGCGGTGAGGCCGCGATCAACGACGTCGCGGCGAGGGCGAGCGTCAGCGCCGCGACCGCGAGAGTGCGTGGCCAGAGCCTGATCTGGAGGCGTCGGGTGAGTCGCATGCTGATCCCTCCTGCACGGATCAGCTCATCGTAGGTCGGGTTATGCCCGTGCACTGCGGCTTTCGGAAAGTGCATCGAAAGGCGTCACGAAAATGCGCCCCTCAGAACCGCCCCCAAAATGCGCCCTCCACAGGTGGACCGGTGACATAGTGTCGTCGGAACCGCTCTGGAGGGTGCTTCCCGGGGGCGCATTTCAGGGGCGCATTGCGGGGGCGCATTGCAGCTGCGGCCGGGGGTCAGTCGAGCGGAAGCCCCTGCTCGAGAAGGTCGATGGCGCGCAGGGTCGTCTCGATCTGCAGATCCACCGGGTTGTCGTCGCCTTCGGTCGCGAGCCGGAAGGTCACCCCGGCCACCGCGTCGAGGAACACCCCGAGGGCGAAGTCGTCGGCGTCGCGGCCGAGGTAGTCGGCGATGAGTTGCCGCATCCCGGTCATCATCCGCTCGGACTCGACCTGAAAGGTCTTCTGCAGCAGGGGTTCCGACCGGATCAGTTGCATCCGAAGCGGATTGCCGACCCACGGGTCGTCGACGGTGAGGCGGTGGAGTTCGGTGAACAGCCGCCGGATGAGGTCGAAGTGGCCGAGCCCGGGCGGCCTCGATTCGACGATGGCGCGCGCCTCGGACTCGAAGTGTTCTCCACCGACCACCACCTGTTCCTTGGTGGGGAAGTAGCGGAAGAAGGTCGTGTGGGAGACGCCGGCGGACTCGGCGATCTGCTCGACGGTCGTCTTCGCGTAGCCCTGTTCGGCGATGAGGTGCAGGGCTGCCTCGCGGATGGCGTTGCGGGTGCGCATCTTCTGTTGCTCGCGCAACCCGGGCCGACGCCCCGGGCGGTTGCCCGGGGCGTCGGTGGTGGGTGATGCCGTGGACACGGTCAGCTCGCCGGTACCGGCGTCTTCTTGTCGTCGGGGTCCGGGAGTCCGCGGTGGCGGACTGCTTCGCCCTCGATGTCGAAGTTGATGACGAGCTTGTCGAGCCAGCGCGGCAGGGTCCAGGCGCGGTCGCCGAGAAGTGCGATGACGGCCGGGACGACCAGCATGCGGATCACGAAGGCGTCGAACAGGACTGCCGAGGCGAGGGCGAAGCCCATCATCTTGGCCGTCGTCTCCGGCGACAACATGAACGCGGCGAAGACGCTGATCATGATGATCGCCGCGGAGGTCACCACGCGGGCGCCGTGCCGGTAACCCGCGACGATGGCCTCCTTGGCGGTCATGCCGTGGATGTACTCCTCGCGCATTCGGGTCACCAGGAACACCTGGTAGTCCATCGCCAGGCCGAAGACCACGCCGATCAGGAAGATCGGCAGGAACGAGATGATCGGCTGGGTGTTCGTGATGATCCCGAGCCAGCCCTCCTGGAAGATCGCGACGGTGATGCCGAAGGTCGCGAGCACGGAGAAGATGAAGCCGACCGTGCCGATCAGGGGCACCCACAGGGAGCGGAAGACGCCGATCATGATCAGGAACGCGAGTCCGACGACGACGATCAGGTAGGGGATCAGGGCGTCGTCGAGCTTCTGCGAGAGGTCCGACATGATCGCGGTCTGGCCGCCGACATGCAGTTCGGCGCCTTCCTTCTCGACGGTCGGCGAGTACGCGCGGATGTTCTCCATCAGCGTGTGCGTCGCCTCGGACGAGGGTGCGCTCTTCGGTGTCACGGTGATGAGCGCGGTGTCGCCGTTCTGTCCGCCCTCGTTACCGATCCAGGTGAGGGCCTCGGGGTTGACGACGTCCTTCAGGCCGGCGATGTGCTTGACGGCCTCGTTCGCGACGGGTGCGATCGGGGCGTCGTCGTCGTGCAGGACGACGAGCAGCGGGCCGTTGATGCCCTCACCGAATCCCTTGCTCAGCAACGCCAGTGCGGGTGCCTCGTCCTCGGTCGACAGCGACAGGCCCAGTTCCATCTTGGTGGCCGGGATGGCCGCCGCGGCGAGTGCGAGCAGGCCGATGATGATGAACGGGATCGGTGCCTTGACGACGGTGCGGCCCAGGCGAACACCCAGGGTGTCACCGTCCTCGGACTGCTCGGCGTGCTTGATCCACGGGATCCTCGGGAGGAAGGCGAAGCGGCCGAACGCACCGAGAAGGGCGGGGATGAGTGTCAGTGCGGCAGAGACTGCGATGAAGACCGCGACGGCGGCACCGGCGCCCATCTGGGTGATGATCGGGATGCCGATGACCACGAGGGCGACGACCGCGATGATGACCGTGAGGCCGGCGAACACGACCGCGGATCCGGCCGTGCCGACCGCGCGGCCGGCGGCATCGGCCGCATCACCACCCCGGTTCAGTTCGGCCCGGAACCGGGACACGATGAACAGCGCATAGTCGATGGACACCGCGATGCCGAGCATCGTCACGATGGCGGTCGCCGACTGGTTGATCGAGAGCAGTTCCGCCGACAGCGTCAGCAGCATGATGGTGATCGCGACGCCGACGATGGCGGTGACCAGCGGGATGAACGCCGCGATCAGGGCGCCGAAGGCGACGATCATGACCACGAAGGCGATGGCGAAGCCGATGAGCTCGGCGGCGCCGCCCTGATCCATCACCTGCATCAGGGCGCCGGTGGCCTCGACCTGCAGGCCGTTCCCGCGGTTCTCGTCGAGGATCTTGACGAGCTCTTCCTTGTTCTCGGTCGTCAGGTCCATGACCGTGATGTTCTGCCGGACCTGGATGAGGCCGACGCGACCGTTGTCACCGAGGACCGACGGGGCGATCGCCGGGTCGACGGCAGCGGCCACGACCGGGTTCACCACGGTTTCCGGCGCGATGACGTCGGGCAGCGTGCGCAGATCCTCGGCCAGCTTGTTGATCTGGTCGGTGTGGTTCTGCAGGCCGTCGCTCGCGGCCACGAGGATGCTCGTGGAGGCGCGCTCCTGCTCCTTCATGACCTGCGGGAAGTACTCCTGGACCTGCTCGGTCGCGGTGCCGGAGTCGGTTCCGGGGAGGCTGAAGTCCTGGGCGAATTTCGGCTGGAGGACGCCGACGAGCGAGACGACCGCGATCATCGCGGCCAGCCAGGCCGCGATCACGGCCCATTTGTGCCGGAAGGAGAAACTCCCCAGCCTGAACAGAAGCGACGCCATGGCGTGTGAACCCTTTCGGTTTTACGAGCGCAGGGCCGGCGTCGGCGCCGACCGTTGGTGCGACATGCGACGGTCGCGCCACATGTGTTAGTGACTAACACTAGTTACTGAGTACCACTTTTGCACTGGCCCCCGATTCCGGCGCGATGACAAGCGTGACCTGCGCGCTTCCGTTAGTCACGCGAATCAGGGCGAATTCTGTGACGAACTTTCGCAAATCGGACACCGAAATGCGATGCCGGTCACAAGCGGGGTGTTCGTGTGAAGTGGTGGGTCGGCAGTGTGAACCGGTCAGCGCACCGGGACCGGGGTTGCCGCACCGACCAGGGCGACGATGTGGAGTCCGCCCGGGTTGGTCTGGAGCGGGATCTCTTTCCAGTTGTTCGTCGTCCAGACATTGCCCGCAGGGTCGACGATGATGCCGGTGCTGCGCGCCAGCCCGTCGAAGAAGTAGCCGGTCACGTCCGGGGAGATGGCGTCGCCGGTGCGCTTGTCGGGCGGACAGGTGGCGGCGTTCGCGCCGCAGAACTTCGAGACGCGCTTGCCGGCGAAGTTGCCGACCCAGACGTTGCCGTCGCCGTCGGTGGTGATGCCCCACGGGATCGTGATGCCGCCACCGCGCAGCGGTCCGACGAGGGGCTTGCCCGTCGGGCCGAGAGCGGACACGGAACCGAATGATCCCGTACCGGTGGGACGGTCGGGGCACGGCAGGGTGATGACCCCGGAGTTCGCGATCCACACGTTGCCGCGGGCATCGGTGGCCAGGCCCAGCGGGTTGTCGACGTGGGGTCCGGTGATGGGGGTGCGCAGCGGTCGCCCGGAGCGATCCAGCATCGCGATCGAACTGCTCTGCAGGCCGCTGACGAACAGGGCCCGGCCGTTGTCGACGAGATGGAAGGGCTGCTTCACGTCGACCTTGATGTTGCGGGCGCGACTCGGGTCGCCGTCGGGGAAGACGGTCAGTGAGTTGGTGGCGCAATTGGTGGTCCACACCGATCCGGTGCGGTCGGTGGTCATACCCTGCGGCCAGCTGATCGACCCCTGCGTGAATCCGGCGGGCGGCGACAGGACTTCACCCTGTGCGCTGAACTTCGACATCGAGTTGTGCGGCGGCTGGCGGTCGGCGGGGCAGCCCGGTTCCGGTGCGGCGAAGCCGTAGTTGCTGACCCAGATGTCGCCGGAGTGGTCCCGGGTGATGCCGTAACCGGCGCCGCTGAGGCCGCCGCCGGTGATGGGGCGTCCGCCGACGAGTTTGCCGTCGGGCCCGAAGCGGAAGAGATACTTGCTGCCGCACACGGGGGTTCGCGGATCGGCGTTGTACTCGTAGTTCGCGTTGACCCAGATGTCGCCGCCCTCGCCGATGACGAAGTTGCCCGGGCCGGCGAGTAGTCCACCGCCGCCGTCGAATCGGAGCGCCAGTGTCCAGGCGGCGGGAGGCAGCGGAAGCGCGCCCGGTCGAGCGGGTCTGCGCAGCGCGACGCCGAACAACCCGGCGGGGTTGTGCTCCGGGCTCTTCGCCATGTTGGCCATCGCCTCGACCATGTTCGACGGCCGGCCGCTCAGCGGGGTCGTCGTCGCGGATCGTAGGGCGGCGCATCCCTCGGCCGACGACGTGCAGGCGGCGAGCGCATTGGACAGCGAGAGGAAGGCGGCCTGGGTCGACGTCTGTGCGCCGTTCGGTGCGGAGGCGAGGGTGGAACCGATCCGGCCACTGGTCGGGTCGGCGAGATTGCCCGCCATCGATGCCGCATTGCGCACCCCTGGTGCCCGTCCGCTGATGCGAGTGCCGTCGACGAACTGCGCCATCGCGTAACCCGTTGCGACCGTGGTCAGCTCGTTCACGGTCAGGTGTGCGAGCAGGGTCGGGGAGATCGTGGCGAGGGTGGTGAACGAATTCGGTTGTCCCGCCGGGGTGGCCGTCACGTAGAAGGCCTCGCCCGCGCCGGGCTGTGCGGTGGGTCGGAGAGTGAAGCGACCGGATCGGTCCGACCGCGCGACCCCCGCACTGCGCGCCGTCGACGAGTCGGTCCCGGTGATCCAGGCGCGCACATCCCATGCCCGTGCGGGACCGTCTGCGACCACCGCGCCGGAGACCGACGGGGTCGGGGCCGCGGGTGTGGGACCGGCTCCGGAGAAACACAGGGGTCCGACGAGGCCGATTGCAGCGGCCACGGCGATCGCCATCCGACGGTGGTGGTTTCGACGCTGCACCTCTGGCTCCTCACGCGGGATCACCCTGGGTGGGTTCGCTGGGAGGATAACGAAGAAGTGTCGGTGAAGTTCGCGAAACGGTCACACCGGGGATTCGCGTCCATGGCGTCGGTGAGTGCACGGCGCCGGTAGGCATTGCGGGGGCCGAGATGGTGTGTGACGGTTGAACGTGGGATGACAACGGCGACCGAAAGATTCTTATGCGCTTGACCGCTCGCACGTCGATGATCACTGTTGTTGTGGCACTGATGCTTTCCGTGGGCGGTGTCGCCACTGCCACGGCGAAACCTGCGGTGAGACCGGTGGCCGCGCCGATGCTGAGCTTCGACATCCCGGCGCTCAACGGCCTGCAGTTGCCGCCGGACGTCGCCGGCGGAACCCTGTCACCGGTCCGGGTGGTCGCGACACCCGCGCCGAGGACGCTGCAGTATCCGCCCCCGCCGGCCGCGGTCGAGTTCGCGGTGCCCGCTCCTGCGAAGTTCGACTATCCCTACGGGTATCGGTTCCTGTCGGTGTCGTGGCGAAACCTCGCCACGGGTAAGACCGGGGTCGTCCGGCTACGACACTGGCAGAAACCCGACTACCCGACGACGAGCGACTTCGCCCGGCTGCCGACCTCGGCGGTCGCCCCGACCGGGTCCGGCCCGGTGATCGCGACGGTCCGCATCATGCAGGACAGGGCGACAGGTATCCAGGCGACCGAGGTCATCCCCGGCGTCAACGTGCTGTCGGTTCGCTGACCGAGGCTGCGCTGGGGCTGGGCTGTGCTCTGTGCTGCTGGCGCTCTACCGCGCCCGCGGTCAGGCCTCGGGGTTCTCGGCTTCCTCTCGGTCCCGACGACGATCCTCGTGGAGGGACTTGACGCGTCGTTCCTCGCGGCGGACCTCCACCTGCGTGGCGCGCTCGGCGGCGAGCCACTCGGGCATCTCGGCGAGCAGGTCGTTGATCTGCGCGGTGGTCAGCGCCTCGGTGATCCCGTTGCGGACCAGCGCCGAGTTGGAGACACCGAGCTTGGCCGCGACCAGGTTCTTCGGATGCGGTCCCTCGGCGCGGAGGGTCTTCAGCCACTCCGGCGGATCGGCCTGCAGGGCGGTGAGCTCGGCGCGCGTGATGGAACCCTCGCGGAACTCCGCGGGGGTGGCCGGCAGGTACACGTCCAGCTTCTTGGCGGCGGTGGCCGGTTTCATCGACTGCGAACTCATTACCCCAGGGTATCGGGCGGTAGCCTTTGGTCGTGACCACACCCGACCGGGCAGGCGAATCCGGGGCTCCGACGTTCCGACTGGCATACGTCCCCGGCGTGACCCCCGGCAAATGGGTTCGCATCTGGTCGGAGCGGCAACCCGACATCCGGTTGGAGCTCGTCGCCCTCGAGGTCGCCGACTGCGCGGCCGCCGTCGCCCAGGGAAACGTTCAGATGGCGATCACGCGTCTGCCCGACGCTCTGCGGCACGGCGAGGCCGGTCCGCACCACACGATCGAACTGTACGAGGAGACCACCGTCGTCGTGGTCCCCAAGGATCACGTACTCACTGCGGGCGACGAGCTGACCCTCGCCGACCTCGCCGACGAGCAGTTCCTGTGGCCGCTCGACGAGCCGGTCGCCGGCTTCTTCGCTGCCGGCCGAGTAGCGCCGACCGAGCGTGGC
>NZ_JSYC01000137.1:0-6854 GCF_054823965.1 Gordonia sp. GN26
GCGAGCGGATGTACCGGACCGGTGACCTCGTCCGCCGACGCCGCCGGAACGGCCGATGGGAACTCGACTTCCTCGGCCGCAGCGATTTCCAGGTGAAGATCCGCGGATTCCGGATCGAGACGGGCGAGATCGACGCCGTCCTGGAAAGCTCCGCCGCGGTCGACTTCTCGACCACCGCCGGTATCGCGCACCCGACGTCGGGTGAGACCGTGCTGGTGTCCTGGGTCCACGGCAGCGACGGCGCGGCCGTCGACGTGCCGGCGCTGACCGCCCACGCGGCCCGGCATCTGCCTGCGCACATGGTGCCGACCGCGATCGTCCCGCTCGACGAGATCCCCCTCGCGGCGACCGGCAAACTCGACCGCGCCGCACTGCCGGCACCCGAGTTCTCGAGTGGCGTCCACCTCGAACCGCGCACCGATACCGAACGCGCGGTCGCGGCGGTCTTCGCCGAGGTCCTCGGCATGGAGGGCGCGGACGGCGACCCGGGCGTCTCGGCGCTCGACTCGTTCTTCGATCTCGGCGGTACGTCGCTGTCCGCGACCCGGGTGGTCGCCCGCATCGGCGCGGAGTTCGGTGTCGAGATCGGGGTGCGGGTGATCTTCGAGGCCCCGACCGTCGAGGCCCTCGCGACGCTGCTCGATACCGGCGGGATCGATGGTCGCGCAATCGGTCCCGTGCCCGGCGTGGTGGCGCGACCCGAGCCGGTCCCGTTGTCCTACGCCCAGCGGCGGATGTGGTTCCTCAACCAGTTCGACCCGGGCTCTGCCGCCTACGTGATCCCCATCGTCGTGCGACTGCACGGCGACCTCGACGTGGACGCGATGCACGAGGCGATCAACGACGTGGCCGAGCGGCACGAAGTGCTCCGCACGATCTATCCCACCGATCCGGGAGCAACGGACGCAGCCGAACCCATCCAGGTGGTGCGCAAGTCTCACCCCGGCCTGGTCCCGGTCGGACACACCGTCATCTCCGGGGGCGCGCCGGACAGCCTGGTGTCCGAGGAGATCACCGCCACGATCTCACAGCCGTTCGACGTGACCCGCGATCTGCCTCTGCGTGCGCGGATCCTCAGCTCCACGGACACCGATCACGTGCTCGTGATCGCGCTCCACCACATCGCCGCCGACGGCGAGTCCGCGCCCATCCTCGCCCGCGAGGTCGTCGAGGCCTACGACGCACGTCGCAGCGGCCGGGCCCCGCAGTGGACGCCGCTGACCCTGCAGTACGCGGATTACGCGGTGTGGCAACGGCATCGGCTCGGAGATCCGGCCGAACCGGACTCGGAGATGTCACGCCAGTTGTCCTACTGGAAGCAGCAGTTGCGGGGGCTGCCGGATGTCCTGCCGCTGCCCGTGGACCGGCCGCGCACCGTCGAACCCGATGCCAGGGCGGCGACCGTGCGGTGGTCGTTGTCGGCGCCGGTGGTCGCCGGTCTTCGCCGCCGCGCCTCCGAGCGGCGCGCGACGTTGTTCATGGTCCTGCACACCGCGGTGGCGGCTGTTCTGGCGCGGCTGACGTCGACCGCCGAGATCGCGGTCGCGACTCCGGTCGCGGGACGTGGGCACCGCGTCCTCGACGAGCTGATCGGGATGTTCGTCAACACCGTCGTACTGCGCGTCGACGTGGACCCGCAGCTCACCGGCGGGGCCCTCCTCGACCGGGTCAAGCTGGCCGACCTGACCGCCTTCGATCACGCCGAGGTGCCGTTCGAGCGCGTCGTCGACGCCGTCGATCCGCCGCGCACGGAGAACGTCGAGCCACTGGCGCAGGTGATGCTGGTGCACGCCGCCGGTGCCGAGCCGGTAGTGGCCGGCGTGACCATGGGGGACCTGACCGCCGAGTTCGTCGAGATCGACGACACCACCGCGAAGTTCGACCTCACCATCGGTACCCGCGAGGGCGTCGACGGGACGCTCGCCGGGTCGATCACGTACGCCACCGCCCTGTTCGACCGGGACACCGCGGAGATGATCTCCTCCGCGCTGGAGTCCACCCTCACCGTTCTGGCCGGCGACCTCGACGTGCCGGTCGCGGACATCCCGCTGCTCACCGAGGCGCAGCAACAAGCCCAGTACGAGCTCGGACTCGGCCGCACCGTGACCCGGCCGCCGGAGACACTGGCGGATGCCGTGGTCGCCGGGTCTCGGATCTCGCCGGACGCGGTCGCGTTGCGCTGCGCCGGCCGGTCGATCACCCATCGGGAGTTCGCCGCCCGGGTGGCGGTGGTCGCGCGAGAGCTGATCGCCGCCGGCGTCGGCCCGGAAGACAGTGTCGCCGTGTGTATACCGCGATCGGTCGACCTGGTCGTCGCGATCCACGCGGTCCTTGCCGCGGGCGGCCAGTACGTCCCGGTGGCCACCGATGCGCCGGTGGACCGGGTGCGCTACATGATCGACACCGCGGGAGCGGCCATCGGTCTCGTCGCACCAGGCGCGGCCGGTCCCGATGCAGCGGACGACACGACGATCGGCGGCGTCGTGAACCAGGTGATCGTCGTCGATTCCACGACTCCGGTGGATCTCGACACCACCCCGGTCACCGACGCCGAACGGAGGGCGCCGCTCCTGGCCGATCACGCCGCCTACACGCTTTTCACCTCCGGGTCCACCGGTCGGCCCAAGGGCGTGACCGTGACCCACCGGGCCGTGATGAACCGATTGCTCTGGGGCATCCGGGAATTCGGCATCGGCCCGGACGACGCGGTCCTGTTGAAGACGCCGGCGACCTTCGACGTGTCGGTGCCCGAGCTCTTCACCCCGCCGATCACCGGCGCCCGGATGGTGATCGCACCCGACGACGCACACCTCGATCCACACGCCATCGCCCGGCTGATCGACGACGAGCAGGTCTCCACCGTGCACTTCGTCCCGTCGCTGCTGACGGTGTTCGTCGAGATCCTCGATCACACCGGGGGCGGGACGCTGCCGAGCCTGCGACACCTCTACTGCTCGGGCGAGGCGCTGGCGCCGGCCACCCTCGCCGCGGTGCGCGCCGTCCTGCCCCGGGTGCGGGTCCACAATCTCTTCGGTCCGACGGAGGCCGCGGTGGAGGTCACCGCCGCCACCCTCGGCGATCACCGCGAGGTGGTGCCGATGGGTCGGCCGATCTGGAACACGCAGAGCCTCGTCCTCGACGATCGTCTGCGGCCGGTACCCACCGGTGTCGCCGGCGAACTGTATCTCGGCGGTGTCCAGCTGGCCCGGGGGTATGCCGGGCGCGCCGATCTGACCGCGGACCGCTTCGTCGCCGACCCGTTCGGGCAGGGGGACAGGCTCTACCGCACCGGGGACCTGGTCCGCCGGAACCGTTCCGGCGAGCTGGAGTATCTGGGCCGCAGCGACTTCCAGGTGAAGCTCCGCGGCCAGCGGATCGAGTTGGGCGAGATCGAGTCGGTGCTCGCGACCGTCTCCGGGGTCCGGCAGGCCGCGGTCACCCTGGCGCGGGCCCCGGGCGGCGCGGAGCATCTCGTCGGCTACCTGATCGGACCCGAGAGCGCCGACAGCCTCGGCCGTGCGCGGGAGGCGGTGGCGGGTGCGCTGCCCGCCTACATGCGGCCGACGCTGTGGGTGACGCTGCCCGACGCGCCGCTGAGCAGCGCCGGAAAGCTCGACCGGAAGGCGCTCCCCGCCCCGCATTTCGACATGCTGGTGCACACCGCGTCCGATGCGGAGCCGGCGACGGACACCGAACGCGTCGTGGCCGGGATCGTCGCCGCCGTCCTCGGCGTCGAACAGGTCCCGATGACCAGTTCGTTCTTCGCTCTCGGCGGCGATTCGATCGCGTCGATCCGCCTGACCTCGATGCTGCGGGCCGCCGGTTTCGGTCTCACACCGCGTGACGTGTTCGGCGCCGCGACCATCCGCGACCTCGCGCAGCTGTCCCGGCACGAACCCGACGCGGTGCTCGACGAGCTGCCCGGCGGCGGCATCGGGCCGGTCGCGTCGACGCCGGGCGTGGCGTGGATGCTCGACCTCGCCGACGGGCTCGACGACATCGCCGACTTCTCGCAGAGCACGGTGCTGACCCTGCCGGCCGACATCGACGAACACGCCCTGCGCGCCGTGACCGCTGCGGTGGTGGCGGCGCACCCGATGCTCACCGCGTCGTTGCAGATCGGCGAGGACGGCGAGCCCGTCGTGATCGCCGGAGCCGGGAGCGCCGACGACGTCCTGGTCGAGATCCACGACCCGGTGCGGCCGGCCACCGGTTCTGCGTCAGCCACTCTCGAGGAGGCGGTGCGGGAGGCGCATCGACGGGCTCTCGGCGCCCTCTCACCCGAACGTGGACGACTCGTCGCGGCCGTGGGAGTGCGGGTCGCCGACGGCCGGGACACGGTCGGCCGGTTGGTGATCGCGATCCATCACCTCGGCGTCGACGCGGTGTCGTGGCCGACCATCGTGTCCGGCCTGGCCCGTGCCTGGTGGCAGTACCGCAGCGGCGACCAACCCCAGGTCACCGCCCGCGGGACGTCCTTCCGCCGGTGGGCGCAGGTGTTGTCCGAACTCGCCGACCGTGAGCGGGAGATCGACTGGTGGACCGAACAGTTGCCGTCGTCGACGGCCTCGGTGCTCGACCCGGTCCGAGATCGGTTGCGGACCACCATCTCCACGACCCACGTCGTCGAACCCGACCGCACCGAGTCCGTGCTGGGTCGGGTCGCGGATGCGTTCGGCGCCCGCGCCGACACCGTGGTCGCCACGGCCCTCGCCTACGCCCTCGCCACCGGAACGGCCGCCGGTCGACTCGGGTACGACGCCCGCACGGTGTCGATGCTCCTGGAGAACCACGGGCGCGAGGAGTCCGTCGCGCCGGGCGCCGACCTGAGCGAGACCGTCGGCTGGTTCACCTCCTTCGTCCCGGTCGGCGTCGAGATCCCCGAGGCCGGGACGTCACCCGGACGCGACCTGGCGACGATCCTCAAGTCTCTCAAGGACCGGCAGAAACGTATGCCGGACAACGGCATCGCGTTCGGTGCGCTGCGCTGGTCGCGGCCCGGGTCACCCCTGCGTGACCGCCCGTTGCCGCCGGTGACCGTCAACTACCTGGGGAGCCTGGCCGGTTCGGAGGACGACGCCGACACGGCGGCCACCGAGTTCCTCCCGGTCGGCGACGCGCCGGTGCTCCCGCCGTCGGTGACCGGCGGCATGACGGCTCTCGCCGCGCTCACCGCAACCATGGGGACGGTGCCGTCCCCGCGCGGGCGCTCGTTGCGACTGGATCTCTCGGCGCCCGAAGCGGTGCTCGGTCGCGACGTACTCGACGACATCGCCTCTCGATGGGATGCCGCACTGTCCTCGCTCGCCGCGTACGTGGAATCGGTGGGGGACCCGGGGCCCAGCGAGACCGACGTCATCGGCGGGGGAGTCTCGCAGACCGAGATCGACGATCTGGTCGAGAGGTACTCGGCGGGACGCTCCCACACCGCGCCGGCGATCTGGCCGCCGACCCCGCTGCAACAGGGGTTGATCTACGAGGCCGAACGTCTCGCCGGTACCCCTGGGTTCGACGTCGCTGAGTTCGACGGCGCCGGGCATCCGACCGACCCCTATGTCACACAGTCGATCATCGAGTTCGCCGGTGAGCACGCGCCGACCGCGTTGCTGCCGGCGATCCGCGAACTGCTGGCGCGCCAACGGGTCCTGCGGTCCGCGTTCACCCGGACCGGCGCGGGCCGACCCGTCGTGGTGATCCCACCGGCGGATCACGGGGTGGTGACGGATCCCGACTTCCGCGGCATCGACCTCACCGGAGCAGAGGTCGCGGAAGCGGCCGAACGCATCGCCGAACTCGCCGAACAGGATCGCATCAGGCCGTTCCACCTCGATTCGCCGCCGTTGATCAGGTTCACCGCCGTCTCGCACCACAGCATCGCCGGTCCCGCACTCACCGTCGTGATCACCGCGCACCACATCATCCTCGACGGGTGGTCCGGGCCGATCCTCGTCGCCGATCTCCTCGCCGCACATCTCGGCCGTCCCGCGGTCACCCCGGCCACCGACATGGAGTCCTACCTCGAGTGGCTGGATCGCCGAGATCGTGCCGCCGCGCTCGCCGCGTGGCAGAACGTTCTCGCCGGCGTCACGCCCACCGTGGTCGCGCCCCACCACGCCGCCCGCGCCCGCCAGGAGGAGCGTCGTCCGTACGAGATCGCCGCGCGCCTGGACGCCGCCGGTCGTGCCCGGCTGGAGGAACGGGTCCGGCAACTCGGCAGCACCACGAGCACCGCGCTCCACGCGGCCTGGTCGATCCTGCTGTCGCGACTGACCGGAGAACGACGCGTCGTCTTCGGCGAGACGGTGTCGGGTCGGCCGGCCGACCTCGACGGGGCCGACGCCATGATCGGTCTCTTCATCAACACGGTGCCCGTCGTCGCGGACGTCGACCCGAACCGGACGGTCGCCGATCTGGTGACGACGCTCCACGCATCCCGTGCCGGGCTTGTCGACCACCAGTTCCTCGGTCTGGGCGAGATCACCCGTGTTTCCGGGCATCCCGCGCTCTTCGACACCTTGGTGGTCTACGAGTCCTATCCCGTCGACACGGGAGCCGTGCTGGAGGGATCGCGCACGTCCGGGCTCGAGATCCGCGACGTGACCACCTCGGACGCGACCCACTATCCGCTGGCGCTCATCGCGGCCCCGGACGCCGACGAGCTGTCGCTCACGGTGAAAGCCGATCTGGTCGCCGTGGACGCCGAGGTCGCCGAGGTGATCGCGGCATCGCTGGTCGATCTCCTGCAGTTGCTCGCCGACGACCCCGCCACGCCCGTCGCGGCGCTCGATCCGATGCCCGCGGAGATGCGCGGCACGGTCGAGACGTGGTCTCGGGGTGCGGTGGTGGAGTTGGGG